>CAZJBP010000121.1:8146-11350 GCA_964544115.1 uncultured Victivallales bacterium
CGCCGCGTGATCCTGCGGAGCTGATCAGCAAGGGGATCGATCCTCAGCTTGAGCCCTTCGGTGAGAAGTCCGTCGCCCGCACCGTTGCGTGCCTGCGCAAGGGGGAGATATAGACCGTGGAAGCCTGCCGTCGGTCTCGCTGCTAACCGGGAGATGAACATGTCGATTACACCCGCGAGCAATCAGCAACCGTTGAACCGCAATGATGCGCAAATGCGCTACCGGCCGTTAGGCAAGACCGGCTGGGAGGTGTCGGCGCTGTCGTTCGGCTGCATGCGCCTGAGCGACGATCCGGAGTGCAATACGCCGCTGATCCGCAGAGCCATCGAGTCCGGTGTGAACTATTTTGAGACCACCCGGTTCTACCTGGGCGGGCAATGCCAGCACCGCACGGCTCCGGGGTTGGCCGGCAAGACCGACGGCCTGATCGTGTCCGGCAAGGATGGCATCCACCCCAACAAGACCGCCTATCAATACCGCAAGGAGATGGAATTGCAGCTGGGGATCCTGGGCCTGTCCCACTTCAAGTTCTACCAGGTGGGCTGGTTCAGCTGGGGCATGGTTCCGCATCTGCTGAAGCCGGGCGGCGTGCTGGACGCCATTCGCCAGGCGAAGGCCGAGGGGCTTGTGCAGCGCATCGGCTTCACCGGCCATGACACGCCGGAAAATTTCATCAAGTGCATCGAGACCGGGCTGTTCGATTCCATCACCGTGCCCTACAACCTGATCAACCGTTCGTACGAGCCAACCATTTCGCGGGCCGGGGAGCTGGGCGTGGGAGTCGTGGCCATGTGCCCGGTGGCTGGCGGGACGCTGTCGTGCGAGTCTGACCGGCTCAAGGAAGCGCTGGGCATGGACCTGCCCACCACGGAGATGGCGCTCCGGTTTGTACTGTCCAATCCGCACGTGAGCACCGCCTGCTCGGGCATGAATGCCATGGCCCAGTTGGAGCAGAACGTTAAGACGGTCCACGACTTTGACCCGGCTGCCGGCCGGTTCGAGGCGATGTGCGAGGGGCTGGACCGGCTGCGGGCCGAGTTGGGCGACCGCTTCTGCACCGGCTGCCGGTACTGTCTCCCGTGTCCCCAGGGCATCGACATTCCCCATTACATGAACCTGTACCGCGACTTGAAGGTCTTTGGTCTGAAGGACGCGGTGACGCGGAGCGTGCGCGGCATCAGCGAGGAGAAGAGCGCGGCGCGCTGCACGGATTGCGGCGGATGCGAAGACAAGTGCCCCAACCATCTCGCGGTTCGGGAGCTGCTGCGTGAGGTGGAGGCGCTGAGGTAGGTCGCTGGAGGCGAAGGATCATGTTCGAGCGCAATACGAAGATCTTGTTCCAGGGCGATTCGATCACGGACGGCGCAAGGAGCCGGGACGAGGACCTCAACCATGTGCTGGGCCATGGGTATGTGTACCTCATCGCCGCGCGCCTGGGCGCGGAGTGGCCCGACCTCGGCCTGCGGTTTGTCAATCGCGGCTGCAGCGGGGACCGCGTGACCGATCTGCACGCCCGATGGAATAAGGACGCGATCCGGCACGCGCCCGACGTGATCAGCATTCTCATCGGGATCAACGACGTCTGGGCTGAGTATGCCCAGAATGCGGGCGTCTCCGCCGCACAGCATGAAGAAGTCTACAGGCGCCTGCTGGGTGAGACGCGGGAGGCGTTGCCGCGCGTGCGCCTGGTGCTCTGCGAGCCGTTTGTCCTGCCCGTGGGGGACAGGAAGGACCAGTGGGCGGTGTGGAAGGCCGAGGTCGACAAGCGGCGGGAGATCGCTTCGCGCCTGGCGACGGAGCACGGCGCAGTTCTCGTTCGCACCCAACACCTGTTTGAGGAGGCCAGCGGGTCCTCGGCGCCAGAGAATTGGCTGTGGGATGGGGTGCACCCCATGCCCGCCGGCCACGAACTGGTGGCGCGAGCGTGGCTCTCCGCGGTCGAGGCGCAGGGGTGGGGTGACATGCCGACGAACCGACCAGCAGGGAATAGCTAGAGATGAAGATGCCGCGTGTCCTGCTAGGGTCACTGGCGCGGCGGTCATCCACGGTTACAGCCCATGTTCGGGGTGCAATGAGACGGAGATGCGCCCCGCACTAGTTCCTGTTCGATGACCGTTCAGTAGGGCATCTGGTAGAGCTGCAACACTTCGCTCGCGGACAGGTCGCGGTTGTATATCCGCACCTCGTCAATGGTGCCCGCGAAGAAACCGATGGCTGCCGGTCCGCTGCCCGCGCTGGCTTCGCCGCCGATGATGAGTGCGTTGTTGTGGACATAGTTGATTGAACCACTGATTGGCAATGAAGTGCGGGACGCGCCATCAAGGTATATCTTCGCAACAGACCCATCAAACGTGCCCACGATATGATGCCATGCACCCCCTGACAGCAGGCTTGACCCGAAGCCCGGCGTAACCGCCGTTCCCCCAGCGTAGAGACCAAAGTTCATCGTGGTGTTTCCGGCAGCACCGAAATTCAGGTTCCAGCCGCCGTTCTCAGTACAGCTCAGTGGCACTCGATAGCCTGTTGTGCTCGTCACACGCATCCAGACCGCAATGGTTAGCTTTCCGGAAGGCCGATAGGATGAGCTATAGGGAACGCTGATGAAGTCGTTGCTCCCGTCGAACGCATAGGCTTGCTGGGACCTGCCGAAGCGGTCGGTAGCCACGGTCGCTCCGGATACGCCCCCGTGGTTGCCGTTTCCGCTCTCATCTTTGGCGCTTCCGTTGAACGGATAATAGGCGACCAGTCCGCTCATAATGTTGGTGGCTGGCATTCCCCTAACACGGAAGAACATCGGAGAGTCGCTTGTCATCGGGATGTCGCTACTCATCGTGTTGCCCGTCACAGCGACATCCCTGAGGCGATACCAGTTCGTTCCGACTGCGCCCGTCAGACTCGCCGCCCACTCCACCGTGGCGGTGGTGCCTATCCGTGCGCCTGAGAACGACAGTGACCCGCCCTTGTTGATAGAGTCGATGGTGATGTCCTGAGCCATCGACGATATAGTGGTAATGGTTGCCGCGACAACCGTTGCAGACAGTAGTCCTAACTTCCCGTGCACGACATCCCCTCCGCGCTGAACCGCTCGCCCTTCTAACCCCACACGCACCCTACAGGGATTCGGGTATACCAACAATCGACTCCCCGCAAGGTATTTCAATCAGAAGTGTTTGCCGACAGTTACTCCGTCGCACCCCTCGTTGC
>CAZJBP010000122.1:0-11330 GCA_964544115.1 uncultured Victivallales bacterium
TGCTTTGCAGAGTGAACGGTTGCAGCGGGGCGATTTGGCGAAGCAGTTGCGGGATGCGACGGCGAAGCTGGAGAATGGCTCTTTGGTGCGGTCGGAGTTGGAGCAGACGGTGGCTAAGCTGGATTTGCTGGAGAGACGGGCTTCGTTTTATGAGGAGGCGTTGAGCCAGGGAGTGGCTAATGCAAAACTGGCATTTTTGGCGGCACAGGAGAGCGACTCGTTCGAGAAGGGCGGGAAGGTGCGCTGGGATAAGTTGAAGGCGGAGTATCCGGAGTTGTTTGCGAGCGGGAAGCCTGCGGCAACGAATGCGGGTGCGGGTGCGGGAAGCCAGCCTGGGAAGGTGGATATGAATGCGATGATTAGGAGAAGGGCTGGAAGATAAGAACCTACTCCCCAACCCTCTCCCTAAAGGGAGAGGGAGTAAGACCCCAACCCTCTCCCTAAAGGGAGAGGGAGTAAGACCCAAACCCTCTCCCTAAAGGGAGAGGGAGTAAGACCCAAACCTTCTCCCTAAAGGGAGAGGGAGGGAAGACAAGACAAGATAAGATAAGGAGAAGAGATGACTGTATATAATAGTTTACTGGATCGGGCGGATGCGGCGGGTTTGATTCCGGTTGAGTATTCGAACGAGATTATGAATTCGGTGGCGAGTGAGACGAGTTTTGTGATGAAGTTGGCGCGACGATTGCGGGATATGAGTGTGTATCAGAAGACGATGCCGGTGATCAGCGCACTGCCTACGGCTTACTTTGTTACTGGCACGAGCGGTTCGGCTGCGTTGAAGCAGACGACTGAGGTGAATTGGAGTAATGTAACCTTGCAGGCGGAAGAGATTGCGGCGATTGTTCCCATCCCGGAACAGGTGTTGGATGATGCCAATATCGATATTTGGGCGCAGGTGAAGCCTCTGATTGCGACGGCGATCGGAACGGCGATTGATAATGCGGTGCTGTGGGGAACGAATAAGCCCACCAGTTGGCCGACTGCGATTGTGACGGCGGCGACTTCGGCAAGCCAGAATCTGGCAGCGACGGCGGCTGGGGATGTGTACGATCATATTCTGGGTGCGACGGGGATCATTGCCAAGGTGGAGGCGTCTGGTTACCAGGTAACAGGGCATCTGGCGCATGTGAGTATGCGGGGTAAGTTACGCGGTTTGCGTGAGACGATCAGCGGATCTGCGACCGGTATGCCGATTTTCCAGACTTCGATGCAAGCGGCTGGGAATTATGTATTGGATGGCGATCAGATTTATTTCATGACGAATGGGGCAGGGAATGCAAGTTATCTGATGGTCAGTGGTCAGTGGGATCAGTTGGTGTATTCGATGCGGCAGGATATTACGTTCAAGATTCTTGACCAGGCTGTGATCCAAGACAGTGCGGGTGCGATTGTGTATAACCTGGCACAGCAGGACATGGTTGCTCTGCGAGTGGTGATCCGCTGCGGTTTCCAGGTGCCTAATCCGGTTAATTGGGTGAAGGCGAGCGGGCAGTATCCGTTTGCGGTGTATACGGCTGCTTAGGGATTGATTTTACCCTCACCTTGATTTTACCCTCACCCCCAACCCCTCTCCCTAAAAGGGAGAGGGGAGGAAGAGGGAGAGGAAGAGGGAAGAGGAGGAGGAGAAGTGACGGCAACGGCGGCGATGTTAGCACGGTTAAGGCGGATGGTGGATGAACCGACAACGACGACTTATAGTGATGTTGTTTTGTCGGCGTATATTGAGGAGTATCCTCTGATCGATGAGCGGGGGTTGACCCCGTATTATTTCCGGGTGATTGGTTCGGGAAGTGCGGCGGCACCGGATAAGGTGGCAACGACGGGATGGCTGCCGACGTATGATTTGAATGGTGCGGCGGCGGATATTTGGGACGAGAAGGCGGCGGCTGTGGCGGAGGATTTCTCGTTTGATGCGGATGGGGGGAAGTTTAGCCGGAATGAGGTGTTTGAGCAGTATCAGGCGAAGGCGAGAGCACATCGAAGCCGAAAGGTGCCGACGTCGATGCCGTTGAAGAGCTGGGAAGAGTCGACGAAGGATCCGACAGCACAGGAGTGGATCGGGAATTTGGCGGAGGAGTTGTGAACCCTTTTTCGACAGATGAACTGCTGCGGATGCAGGATGTGCAAACGGAGAGTATGCCGGATATATGCGACTTATTCACGGCGGGATCTTCGGTGGGATCAATGGGAGAGCCTATCCTGACGCATCTTATCCTGTCTGGTTCGTGCCAGTGCGGTCTGGATCAAAGTTCGAGTGAAGAGGTTACGCTGGAGAATATGGACGTGATTAAGACGTCGGGTGTGATCCGGCTGCCGTTTGGGACGGAGATCCGAGAGTATGACAAGATCGTGGTTACGAAGCGGTTTGGATTGGAGCCGGACGGGGGATCGGCAAATCAGCAGTATATGGTGACGGGAATGCCACGCCAATCGGTGTCGGGGATGGTGGCGGATGTGATGAAGTATAAGCCGGGGCAGTATGGATATTGAGATTGAAGGATTTGATAAGCTGATGAGCCAGTTGAACCATCTGGAAAGTAATCTGTCTTATGCCCTGGGAATGGCGGCTTTGGCGGCGGCGAAGACGTTGGAAGCGGAGACGAAGATCACCGTTACGAAAAATAAGCCTTCTGGAGAACGTTATATGCGTGGTTATAGCGGAAAGAGAAAAAAGAAGATTAAATACCACATTGCCAGCGCACCAGGAGAACCACCGGCAGTTGATACAGGTCATCTGAGAAATTCCATATCGAGCCAGTTAGTAACGACTAGCAGTAAATTTGCAGAGGCAGAAATGGCGGTTGGGGCTGAGTATGGGTTGGCGCTGGAGAAGGGGACGTCGAGGATGCAGCCCAGGCCGTTTGTGGCACCATCTGTTATGTCGGCTATGGAGAAGATGGTTAGAGTCGCAAGATCCAAATTTAAGGAGTATATGGGTAATCTATGATCTTAAAAGGTATGGTGGATAAGTTAAAGACGGATATAACGTCTCTGAGTTACCGGGTGTATACGGGTAATTTGCCGATTGCGGAATTCATGGTTTTACCGGCGATTGTGGTTAATCAGGTGACTCCTTCGGTGGCGTTGACTGGAGACCGGTTGCACGGCGTTACGAGAAGCCAGGTGTTGCAGACGCGCTGCCAGGTGGATTTGTATGGGAGGGATATGGGTGTCTTGAATGCGATTGCGGGGTCGGCGGCTAATTCGCTGGACGGTTATCAAGGGACGCTGGATGGGACGAAGGTTTTGGGGTGTTTGATGGTGAGTGATATGAATCTGTCCAGATTGGAGAATGATTTGTACCGGCTGTCGCAGGATTATGAGGTGGTCAGCGTATGTTGATCACTGAACCAGTCCAGGCGCTCGAATATATAGTTCACGAGAAGTTTTGGTTGGGGAGTATGAAGCGGTATGCGGATGTTGGGGATGTACTCAGAATGGATTGTCTTACAGCCGATATTCTGGTCAAATATAGCGTTGTGATGGCTGTAGCGGGCTTGAAAACGCATGAATACTGGGTGAACCATTACCGGTGTATTGTGGCTAAACCGGAGATTAAGAAGAGTAATGAATTGGTTGAGGCGCTGAAAAATGCGCGCAGGAAAATTAAGTTAGTGGATGCACTGTCTTGCAGTGCACTGAAAGAAGGAGAATAGAGATGGGACAGACTTCGGATTATACGAATGCGATTAATGCGTACGTTGGATTTCAGACGGGTACTTCGGCGGCAAGTTTCACGAATGTATCGGGTTTTTCGAATAATGTGACTGTGAGCGGTGGCGATCGGGACAGTGGTGAGGAATATACGCACGATGGCGGGGCGATTATCCTGACGGGGGCACGTAAGCCGGTGGAGGTTACGGTGCGGGCGGTGTTTACGAATTCGGTCAGTGATCCGTATAGTGTGTTATGGAACTGTTATGCGGGTGGAAGTCTGGTGAATTTGCAGTGGGCACCTTCTGGGTCGGCTTCTGGGAATTTGCTGTTTAAGACGGTGGGCGGGAAGTTGTTGAAGATGCCGATTGTGTCTGCACCGGCGACGGATGCGAAGCCGAATATGTTTGAGTTTTCGGTGAGTGCTAATCAGATAGATAAGAGCACGATATAGTATGCCGAAACGTGAAGAGATTGCCACGATAGACGCTAGCGAAGTCCAGGGCGAAGGCACATTCGTCAAATTGAAACGGATGACGTGGGGACAGCGGAGAGATACGATTGACCAGGTGAAGAAATTGGATGGGGAAGAATATACCGATTTTGTCAGCAAATGGTTGATCGAAAACATTGTTGAATGGAATCTGGTGGATGTGGACGGAGCGATTTTGCCTAAGCCTGAGAAGGTTGAGGATTTTTTCAAGCTATATGATGAGGAAGTTAATTTCCTGATCGGTTTATATGGCAAGTCTATGAGTGGTCATCTTCTGGACGATAAAAAAAACTGATGCGAGAGGTGTACGCCAGCTTGTATGCGGGCGATACACCTCCAGCCATTATCACGGATTTTATTTTATGCAGTGAGATATACCACTGTACGCCAAAAGAGCTTGATGAGCAGGATGCAGAGCGGATCCTTGACCATATTATGGTGTTTAATGCGAGGGAAGAGGTGCGTAAAATGGACATAGAGGGAAGCCAGAATGATCGATCTAGAACAGTTCCGAATACTTATTAGAACAGAGATCCAGAACTCGAAGGATTTGGACAGCTTGAAGGGGAAGCTGCAGGAAACGAAGAAGGAGACGAGTTATACTGCTTCGGCGTTTAAGGATATGGGTGGTTCTTTGGCGGCGTCGTTGGGTGGGGCGGCGTTGGCTGCGGCGGCGTTTAGCGCGGCTTCACAGTTTGTGGGGGACAGCGTTAAGGAGGCGGGCGATGCGGCGGAGCAGGCGAGTAAGTTTAATGTGGTGTTTGGGGATAGTGCGGGGAAGGCATCGCAAGAGATTTCAGAGTTTGCGGATAGCGCAGGACGGTCAAAGTATGAGTTAACGGCAATGGCGTCGAGTGTACAGGATACGTTTGTGCCATTGGGTTTTGCACGGGAGAAGGCGGCAGGGTTGTCTGTTGAGTTGGTGAAGCTGGCGACGGATGTGGCGAGTTTTAATAATTCGAGTGATACGGAGGTGATGCAGAATTTCCAGAGTGCATTGGTGGGGCAGGGGGAAGCGGTGCGGAAGTACGGCATTATTATCACTGAGACGACACTTGGGCAAGAGTTGATGAATATGGGGATAGCAGGCGGAGCGAAGGCTGCCAGTGAACAGGAGAAGGTACAAGCCAGGCTAAATTTGCTTTATAAGGGGACGACGGATGCACAGGGGGATGCTGCGAGAACGGCTGATAGCTACGTCAACACACAGAAGGCACTGGCGGCGGCTACGAAGTCGCTGCAGGTTGCATTCGGGAAGGAACTCACGCCAGCATTGGCGGAAGCCACAAGAGGATTGATTGATTATGTGAAGTTTGCAGAGAACATGATTGAAATAACGTCCGAAATGAATAAAGAAAATTCAGGATTAATCGAAGGATTATTATTAATATACAATGCAGTACCAGGTCTTACTGTAGCAGCAAAAAGCACTGGCTCACTTATGGCTGAGTTCAACAAGTGGAAAGCCACCCAGGATGAAGCGAAGAAATCAACAGAAGGCTTTACAGGCGTTCTCCCAGCATTTGCGGCGGCAATGGGCACGGTAGCAGAGAAAGAGATTGACGCAAAAGAAGCGGCTGCGGCGTTGAAAGATGAGATAAATAGAACGAAAGCAGGATTTGGCTATCTGAACGATATGATAGCGGGCGAGGTAACGAAGTCGTTTGATGATTTCTTGAGTAAGCAAACAGAGACAAAAGATAAATTAGCAGAGATAAAAGATCAGATGGCGGAGTTAAGAGCTACTCCGTGGAAAGATTGGTCAGGCTCTAAGAGCTACGATTTAGCCAAACAATTCACAGAAGAGAAGCTAAAACTAGGTGAATTGACCAAAGAGTACGAAAAAAACACGCAAGCTATGCTTCTCAACATGGCTCAAAAATACTTATCAGCACAAGTTGATTCGGGTTCTCTTTCTAGTTTAGATGCTATGAAAGCGGTGAATCGGATGGCGGAAATGTGGGGAATGATTGATAAGCCAACAGCATTGCTCAACGACGCTATGGCTGATTTAGTGAGTCAATATGCTACAGGGGCGCTCACTCTTGACCAATTCTCAACCAAAGCGCAAGCATTAAACGATGCAGCGGTAGGCGCAGCCAGCAGCGCAAAAAGCTCTACGGAGTTTGCCGACAAATACGGCGAATCTGTGTCTAAGATACCTGGACTGGTTACGACACAAATCAAGATTGAGACGCCATCGGCTGATTTTGTGAAAGGGATGTTGGACGGGTTGCCTGCGGAGAAGACGATCAAGATCAATATTGAGACGCCATCGAATACGCTGGACGCTTTTAGGAAGATGGATGAGAAGTTTACCGCTCAGAAGATAACGGTTACGGCGGATACGGCCTCGGCGAAGCTTGAAATTAAGTCAGTGCAGGAGATATTGGACAGTTATCCGGAGAAGATAAGCACGAATGTAATGACTACGGGGACGAAAGAGGCGAATAGCGATGCGAATTCAGTCAAGTTAAGCTTTATGGGTATTCCAGAAAGTAAGGAAATAAGGATAAACACTTCGGGTAAACAGCAGGTTTTATATGATTTCTGGGAGATTAATAAAAATATTGATGCTCTCAGGAATAAGGATTACTATGTGACAGTGCATGTGCGGCGTGAGGATTACGAGTCACAGGATTCGATTAACCCGACGATTAATGCGAGTTCAGGCACAACCGCCAATAGTACTCCGCAGGTGGCTAATTATAATTTTTATCAGCCGGTAACATTTTCATCCGATTCAACGTTGGCTAATGATTTACAGGCAAGGCGGTTTTAATGACAGCACTTATCACGATTAAAACATTCAACGGTCATGCGATCAATGATGGCGCAAGCTACGAAGCGAAGGACATCAATGGTGCGTTTACGACGCTGAATAGCGCAAAACCTACCTGGATACCCCAGGATAAAAGCGATCAAATTTACAGTGGGACGTATACGGTTGATACACGAACATTGGTAATTGCGGTAAAGATAATTGGGAGTGATAAGAATGCGCTTGCGGCGACATTGCGGGTGTGGCTGAAGCGGGGAAGCTATGGCAACCTGGTGGTTACGTTTTCGGACGATAGTACGGATTATCAGTTGCCGTGTGTGGTTACGTCTCTGGTGTCAAAACCAAGTGATTCGTATGATGGGGATTATGTGGTGTCACTCCAGACATCAACAACGGCGTGGACAGCGGTGACTGCCAGTACGGATACGTGGAGTTACGTACCAGATACAGCGGAAACGAAAACAATCGAGGTTGGGGGCACGGATACTACAAAGCTGATCGCAGCCATCACGCCAACTGGAAACCCGGCAGCAGGCTATTTATACCATGCAAACTATCTACTTAGTAACGTGGCTGGTAGAAACTTCGGGAATATGTATCCACATTGTATTACAGTAAACACTGCTGCATTGGTTACGGCTGGATATATGCAGGCGTCGTGTAATGATTTACGTGTGTACTTGAATGGTGTATCTGTGCCGCGCTGGATTATAGGCGCAAACACGTCGACAACAAAAGTATGGTGTAATGTGGCCCTAAATCTTGAATATGCATTAACTACGAACGGAGCGTGGGCACCATGGAGTAACACACCAATAACGATCAATAATAGCATCCCATATTTGCAATATTACGCTATACAGTATCCTTCAGTATTTCCAAATAGCGGAAATATACGAATAGACAGAGAGGTCTTTACATATAGTTCATATAGAATTGAAACAGGTTATGGTTCTACTTATGGACTATGGGGTTATATTTTCACGATCACTAGCAGGGCTGCGTATGGAACAACGGCAGCAGCCCATGCACAAACAGCCCCCATTTACAAACCCACAAATAGCATAGTGTTAATGTATGGAAATGCGCTTGCTGAGGACCCAGCGGCATCAGACGTTAACTATGATACTTATAAACCTGTATTCGACTTGACAACATCAGACAACACTAAATGGATATATACGTCCACAACAGGGTTTTATGATGTAAAAAGACCTGGCGCTTGGAAGTATGCTACGTCAGGAATAGCGGCAGCAAACAACAGATCGTATTTTTATGATTATTACCAAGAAAATATTGACTCTGGATCTGCAGCAATGGGATTCAAACTGTCATCCTATAAGAGCGGGAATGCGTGGACAGCCTTAACGAACGCGTATATAGCCTGGTATATTTTTCATGTGGCTGGGATCAGTAAGCTAACCGTGACAGGTTACAAGAAACGGAATATGATAAATTGGCTGGGTACGTTGAATATAGCCAATCCTCCCGCTCTAGCAGGACTACAGAAATCAGCAGATTTCGTGAATTGGACGAATGTATGGACGGAACCTACATCAGGAAGTGCGGGCGTGTGGCAGGCGATTGCTACAAGCGGATCAGCCACAGTAAATAATTGGTATGCACGAATAATTTTAGCGGCGGGAACCGCTGGGCTGCCTAAACCGACAACAGACATAGCCGCACTGGGTTATGGTTGTGAAAATAACCTTGAAATATCTTCAGCCACTGTTGAACTTGTACAAGGAAATCTTCCATTAGGAGTATTGGGGGACACTGTAATGGATCACATCCACCTTGTCGGTATGATTAAAAATACAACCAATTCTAATGCCGTACAGTTTGATTTTCCGATGGTTAAAAATAAAACGTTTACCTTTGACTCTGAGACAGCAGAGGCAACTTATGAGGGAAATAATGCGTATAACTCAATAGCGATAAATGACAATAGCAGAAGTACATGGATAGGATTAGAGCCTGGACATAATAGTTTAACGATTGATAGCGGATCTATGGGAGATAGTACGATTGCGCTAAGCTGGTATAGGCGGCGGGTATGAGCAGGATCGTAGTGTATGGATTGGATAACTTGCCGGTAGGGGAATTTACGGGAATTGTCAATCGATCATGGGCGATAAATGACGCTAATTCAACCACGGTGACAGTATCAGGGAATGACATTGCGGAGAAACCGTTTATTCAGATGGGGAGAGTGGTTGTAATTTACCATGATAAATTGCCGGAGTGGGTCGGCGTTATCGATGCGCCAATATCTTGCTTATATAAGGCGAGCCTGGCACTGTATAGTATTGAATATTTGTTATCTCTAAGAATGCCATTGGATAAATGGAGCTGGACTTCTAATAAAACTGACAATGTGATTGCGTACATGATAAAACTTGTTAACGATCAGCAAGATACCTACTTCCGTCCAGGAGTATTTAATCCTTATATAAACGATACATACAATGTTGGCAGCTTTAGCGCCGATAATTATTGGAATCAGATTAAAGGTTATGCCAAATCCAGGCATTATGAGATATTTACTAGAGTAGCGCGTGTTAATAGCCAGTTAATCTATTATTTAGATACATATGCATATGGGCTGTACGGGACGGATTGTACAGAGATACTACTCCATGATGGTGACGGCGGAAACGTGGAGCTTAAAGATATATCTGTATCAGAGGCACCTATTAATTTATTAAAATATTATGTGGGTACGAGCATAGAGAGTGCTTCGTATGTGTCTAATATCTATAAGGACGACCGATCGGTTAGTGATTACCGATTACGGTCAAGCTTAATGCAAACTGATTCAATCACGTCAATAAGCGCATTAAATAATTTTGCTATTGCAGCGCTGGCTAAATATAAAGTTCCAAAGGTAACGACCACGTTAAATATACTTGACGTTGGTGACATTCTCAGCTTCATAAAGCTTGGTAATACGTTTTCTATTCGGATAACGAATTGTGTGTTTCCCGGAGGTAAAACGGGGTACCGGGGGCGAGGGAGAATAGAGATGATGACGTACAATGAATTGACGAATAATGTTACGGTATCGTTTGGGGGGATTTTATAATGGAATTTGATAGCAATAATTTGATAAATGTTGTCAATGAATTAAAGGCGAGGCTGATAAAACTTGAAGGCAGGTCTTTGTCTGGGATAGAGAGTTTAGATAATATCAGTAACGATTTAGGCGTTATGGAAGCAGGGGAGTTTAGGGCTGGGGAAGGTACGCCCGATGAGGGTTTTAGCGGTGTGCGCATGGCGTATCCAAGTATGGAATATTCAGTGAGTGGTTCGGCTCAAAACTTTAATATCGTTGGTGTAAATAATGACGAGTTACAGTTTGGACTGGACGCTGAAACCGGCGCGGCGGTTGCTGGTGCTGGCAATGTACTTATGGATAAAGATGGACTGGCAATTATTGGTGAAGAGCCACCGGTGATAGGAGTGTCTGGCGGAACGAATCCTGGTGGTCTCACATCAAAACATAGTTTGCATTTCAACGATGAGGACAATCTTAATACGATAGCAGATATTATATTGTCAAACGGACAAACAGCGAAGGGTTTACTGATGCGGTCAGGTTACGATGATTTACCGCTAGATACATTCTCGAAAATTAGATCACAAAACTCGCATGGGTTTGTACAGTATCATCAGGAAGTTACAGAGGGTGATACAGCAGATATTTATGTTACGAGTGATTTACCATTAACTATTGATCTAGGTGGTGGAACGCTAACAAACTACGTTACGGATGTAGCATCAGGTGGCGGCGGAGTACCTAAACGAATTATCAAAATTGGAACAACAGTTACTGTAGGTGATGAAGAATCTTATATCGTTGCGCCAGAATTGATTATCAATGGCGATTTCATTCTGGACGGTTATTTGATGGTGAGGTGAATAATGGCATTTCAATTAATGGAAATAAATGAAACTCCTGATGCTCCACTAAGTGGCAGACGACAACTATACGCAAAATCAGATGGCATATATGAACAGGATTCTGGTAATGTCGCAGTAAAACTGGCTAATGTGTCAGAGCTTGGTAATGTAACGCTAGCTCAAAGACTTTACAGTTTTACAGGAGGAACTCTTAATGTTGGTGATGTAGTCATAATGGACACCAGTATAATGGACACAGTAGCGACGACCACAGCTCCAAAAGATTTAAGAGTGCTTGGAACAGCCGCAGAGACAATTGATAATATGGCGTATGGTCTATTTAATGTAGTATCAGGATCAATCGCATATATAACGATAGCTGGTACAGTTGCGGTTGGCGATTGGTTAAGTGCATCCAGTACGGTTAAAAAGGCATTTAGTGTTGGACCCGTTCGAGAACGTGGAGCATTTGCGGTGGCTCTCTCGTCTGGAACG
>CAZJBP010000123.1:0-11163 GCA_964544115.1 uncultured Victivallales bacterium
AGCCGGGCGGCTT
Organism: uncultured Victivallales bacterium; assembly: GCA_964544115.1. GTDB lineage: Bacteria > Verrucomicrobiota > Kiritimatiellia > UBA8416 > JADHWI01 > CAZJBP01. The sequence continues at coordinate 14 of CAZJBP010000123.1, forward strand.
GGGTCCATCGCGCTGCGAACTACGCCCGGGCAAGCCGACTATGAACTTCTCCTACGTCTACATCCTGCAGAGCGAGGCCGATCCGACGTGCCATTACACCGGGCTGACTGACGACTTGCAGGCGCGACTGGCGAAGCACAACAAAGGGTACTGCCCTCACACGGCCAAGCATAGGCCGTGGCGATTGCGAACGGCCACGGCGTTCATGGACCGCAAGCGGGCGGCGGCCTTTGAGGCGTACCTGAAGACCCATTCAGGGCGAGTGTTCGCATCAAGGCACTTCTAACCGTATTTCGTCCGCAGCGCAGCGCAGGACGAAGCCTGCCCCGGCGGAGTTGGCCCCAAAGGGGCAGACGAAGCCGGGCGGCTTGGGTCCATCGCGCTGCGAACTACGCCCGGGCAAGCCGACTATCGCTCTACCGGAACCGGCCGTCCTTCTGCAGAATCTTGCCGTCGACATACACCGCGCCGCCGCGCCGGAGGTCCTTGATCATGTCCCAGTGCACCGCCGACTGGTTGCGGCCGCCGGCCTTTTCGAAGCCGCGCCCCAGAGCAAGGTGAATGGTTCCGCCGATCTTCTCGTCGAAGAGGATATGCCGCGTAAACCGCTGAATCCGCTCGTTCGTGCCGATGCCCAACTCCCCCAGCCTTCTCGCCCCGGGGTCCGTGTCCAGCATGGCCAGAAGGTAATCCTGGTTCTTCGCGGCAGTCGCCTCGACCACCGTGCCGCCCCGGAAAACCAGCCGGACGTCGTGCACCTCACGCCCGCCGCGACACGCGGGAAAATCGAAGCGGATGTGGCCTTCAGCCGATGTTTCGACCGGGCTCGTGTAGATTTCGCCGCTGGGCATGTTCTGCTGGCCGTCGGAACTGAGGAACGTGCGGCCCGCCACGGACAGCGTCAGGTCGGTGTCCGGCCCGACGATGCGCACGGTGTTCGCGCGGCGCAGGCGGGCGACCAGGCGGCGCTGTCGGCGGCCCAGCTCCTCCCATCGGCCCGCCGGGTCAGCCTCGTCGGCGAACATGGCCCCATACACGAAATCCTCGTACTCGCGCAGGCTCATCTCCGCATCCTGCGCATAGGCCTGGGTGGGGTGAACGGTCAGAACCCACGGCTTGCGCCGCAGCAGCATCCAGACCCGCTTGGAGCTCTTCGCCAGTTGCGACTGGCGCTTCGGGTCCACCGCGCTCAGCGCGCGCGTGTTGGCCTGCGCGTGGATGCCGATCGACTTGGCGACACAGCGCGCGTAGGCCATGTCGAACGGCCATTCGCTGGTGAAGTGATGGCCCTTCCCCAACTCATAGACCGCCTCTCCGCACCCCTCGGGCTGCAGCTTCAACGCGGGAAAGCCGCCGCACCGCAGCACCTCTTCGTACGCGGCGCGCACGAGCGGCTCGGCCAGCGATCCGCCCTCGATGCCGATCGTCTCGCGGGCCTTCGCGTTCACACAATAGCGAACCAGCAGCTTCGCGTGATTCCGAATGCGCGTATCCATGGCTACCCCTCCACCAGCGCCTGCAGCTCGGCCGACGGCCTGAGCACCTTCCCGTCCGGCGACAGGCAGACGTGCACGGTGTGGCCCGTCGCCAGCGTCTCCCCCTCGCGCTGCACCTCGTATTCAATCCTCAGCCGCGGCCCCTTCAGGGACACGCAGCGGGACAGGATCACCAAGAGGTCGTCGTAGCGCGCCGGGCGCCGATAGTCGCAGTGCGCCTCAACCACCGGCAGCATCACGCCGCGCCGCTCCATCTCTCCGTACGGCATGCCAGCCTCGCGCAGCAGCTCGGACCGCGCCATCTCGAAGTAGACGAAGTAGTTAGCGTAGTACACCACCCGCATCTGATCCACGTGCGCATAGGGCACACGGATCTCACGACGGAAGACCCGAGACGATCCTTGCGACGGTTGGGTTTTTGCAGTGGGGGGTGTCATGCGAGGCTGGCTCCCTGCTTACGCATCGATTCCCGCACGCAGCTCCTTGAGCAGCGGCAGCAGGCGACCTTCGTGGGCGGCCTGCACCAGGGCGCTGCCGACGACGACCGCATCGGCCGCCGCCGCGACCTCGCCCGCCTGCCGGCCGCTGCCGACCCCGAAGCCGGCTGCGATCGGCAGCGGCGTCACGGCGCGCAGCGCATCGATGCTCCGACCGAGGTCGGACGCCACTTCGCGGCGCTCGCCGGTCACGCCCTTGACCATGATGTAGTACACAAAGCCGCGCGCGCCGCTCAGGATGCGCTTCGCCCGCGCGGCCGGCGTCGTCGGCGCAATCAGCGGCACCAGCACCAGCCCGGCCGCATCCGCATGGGGGCGCAGTTCGCCGGACATCTCGTACGGCATATCGACGATCAGGAACCCGTCGACGCCCGCGTCCGCCGCCTCGCGGCACAGGCGCTCATATCCATACCGGTAGAACGGATTGGCATAGCCAAACAGCACGATCGGGGTCTGGAAATCCGCGCGCAGCCGCCGCACCAGTCCCAACACCCCCGCCACGGTCGTCCCGGAGGCCAGCGCGCGCTGCGAGGCCGCCTGGATGCCGGGCCCGTCCGCCGTCGGGTCGGAGAACGGCACGCCGAGCTCCAGCACGTCGACGCCGCCGGCAAGCGCCGCTCGGATCGTCGATTCCGACGCCGCCATGTCGGGATCGCCCGCGGTCAAATAGGCCACGAGGCCCTTCCGCCCGCTGCGCTTGAGTTCCGCAAAGGTGGACTCGATCCGGTTCACGCCCCCAGCCCCTTTCCGTGCGCGCCCGACGCCAGGGCCAGCACGCTGTCGACATCCTTGTCGCCGCGCCCCGACAGGCAGACCACGATGCACTGGTCGCGCGTCATCGTCTTCGCCCGCTTCATGGCCTCGGCCAGGGCATGGGCCGATTCCAGCGCCGGGATGATGCCCTCAAGGCGCGTCAGCCGGTGGAACGCCGCCAGCGCCTCGTCGTCGGTGACGTTGCAGTACTCGACGCGCTTCTCATCGGCCCAGTAGGCGTGCTCGGGGCCCACGCCGGGGTAGTCCAGGCCGGCGCTGATCGAATGCGCGTTGAGGATCTGCCCCTGCGCGTCCTGCAGCACGTAGGTGCGCGTGCCGTGCAGAATGCCCACCTGCCCCGCGCAGATGCTGGCGGAATGCTTCCCGGTGGCCAGGCCGTAGCCGCCGGCCTCTACCCCGATCAGCCGCACGCGCTCCGCGCCGATGAACGGCGCGAAGATCCCCGCCGCGTTGCTGCCGCCGCCGACGCAGGCCACGATCAGGTCCGGCAGCCGTCCTTCCTTCTCAAGAATCTGCCCGTGCGTCTCTTCGCCGATCACGGACTGGAAATCGCGCACCATGATCGGATAGGGATGCGGACCGGCCACCGTCCCGATCACGTAGAACGTCGTGTCGACCTCCGCCACCCACGCCCGCAGCGCCTCGCTCATCGCGTCCTTGAGCGTGCGCGTGCCGCTGCCGACGGGGATCACCCGCGCGCCCAGCAACTCCATGCGCTTGACGTTCGGCGCCTGACGGACGATGTCCTCCTCGCCCATGTAGACCACGCACTCCATGCCGAACAGCGCCGCCGCCGTGGCCGTGGCCACGCCGTGCTGCCCCGCCCCGGTCTCGGCCATCAGGCGCCGCCGGCCCATGCGGCGCGCGACCAGCGCCTGCCCGATGGTGTTGTTGACCTTGTGCGCGCCGGTATGGTTCAGATCCTCGCGCTTGAGGTAGATCCTCGCGCCGCCGCACGCCTCGGTCAGCCGGCTCGCGAGGTACAGCGGAGAAGGCCGCCCCACGTAGTCCCGCAGCAGCGCGCGCAGCTCCTGGCCAAAGGCCGGGTCCGCGGCGGCCGCGCGGTAGGCCTGCTCGATCCCGAGCAGCACCGGCATGAGCGTCTCGGCAATGTACCGGCCGCCGTACTGGCCGAAGAAGCCATTCGGATCGGGTCCCTGCAGCATCGCACTCACTTCCTCTCGCCGAAGCCGCGCACGGCCCGGATCATCAGCTCCATCTTCGCGGCGTCCTTGACGCCCGGGGACGCCTCGACGCCGCTCGACACGTCCACCCCGGCGGGGCCGACGGCGCGCAGCGCCGCGACGACGTTGTCCGGGGTGAGGCCGCCCGCCAGCATGACCTTGTGCCGGCCGGCCAGTTGCGCCGCCGCCGCCCAGTCCGCCCTCTCGCCGCTGCCTCCATACACGCCCGGCGGCGCGGCGTCGACCACGAACCGCTCGGCAAACGACCAGTCGGCCGGGTCGGGCTGAGCCTCGCCGTCCCGCACATGCAGTGCCCGCCAGACGCGGTACGGAGCGTCGCGAAACGCGTCGGCACGCTCGTCGCCATGCAGCTGCGCCGCGTACAGCCGGCACTCGCCAACGACTCGGGCCACCTCGTCCGGAGCCACGTTGACGAACACGCCCACGCAGCGGGCCGTCGCCGGAAGCGCCAACACCAGCGCCCGCAGCCCGGAAGGCTCGATGCAGCGCGGCGAACGCGGGTACAGCACGAACCCCAGGTAGTCGGCCCCCAACTCCAGCGCACGCTGCGCGTCCTCGAGCCGCTTCAGCCCGCAGATCTTGATCTCGGTTGCCTTCCGCCCGTCGTCCATTGCGCCCCACTATACGCGACAGCGACACGGCGGCTCAACTGCGCAGTGCCAGCGCGCAGCGCCCCCCCGGGGCTCAGGCGCTCACCTCAGATCCCGCCCCGGGCCCGCCGCTCTTCCCCGTAGGTGATGTTCACGATCTTGCTCTTGCTGAGGTCCAGGTTCGGAACGATGATGACCGAGCCGTCCTCGCCCAGGAAGCGGGACCGCCGCACGCCGATGTCCAGCACGCTCACAGGCTCCCCGGACGGCAGCTTGATCCGGTCGCCGATGCGAAAGGGCCGGTCGATCATGATAAGGAATCCTGAAATGATGTTGGCGATCGTGTCCTGAGCCGCCAGCGCGATCGCCAGCGATGTGATCCCCAGCGTTGTGATCAGCGCGCTGATGTTCACGCCGAACATCGGCAACACCACCAGCAGCGCTACAATCCAGATGGCAATGGTGGTCAAGCGTCGCAGCAGCGGGATCATCTCGTCATCCAGACGTGTCGCCGTCCGCTCGGCCACGTTTTCCAGGTACCACAGGAATACCGCACCGGAGATTCTCTGCAGCACGAACGCCACACCGACCACCAGCACCGTCTTGAACCCCTTCTTCAGCCCCAGGTGGAGTTGAGGCGAAACAGCGTCGGCCAACATGAACTGGTAGACCACATAGGTCGCCACCGCCGTCAGCAGCAAAAGCACCGGCAACACCGACCGCCGGACAATTTGAATCGACATCCCATACCCGTTCTCCGACATGCGCCTTCCTCCCTCCTAATGCCCACCTATCCCAAAACACTCCCGCACGCGCCGGTCAAGAACGACAGGCTCGCGCGGAATAGTGGCCAGGTTAAACGCGCCCAGCAAGTCCCGGGGCATCAGCCGCTCGCCCCACGGAGCCCAGCCGCACCACCAGGCCAGGAGCCCGACGACGCGGTCGGCCGACACGCCGGACTCCCGCAGCGCCGCGAGGCGCGTGTCGCCGTGTCGCTTGGCCAGCCGCAGCCCGTTCTCACCGACGACCAGCGGCACGTGCGTGAAGGCGGGCGGCGTGAGCCCAAGAGCCTCATACAGCAGCAACTGCCGGTGAGTCACGCCCATCAAATCGTCTCCGCGGACAACCTCGGTCACCCCCATGGCCGCGTCGTCCACCACCACCGCCAGCATGTAGCCGGCGCCCGCCGGATGCCGGGCGAGAACAAAGTCCCCCACCACGGCGGCCACGTCCTGCCGCTGAGGGCCCCGGAATCCATCGACAAAGCCTGCCGCGCCGGCGGCCCGCTCGGCGACGAAGCGCCACGCCGGCAAACGCGGAGGCTCCAGCTGCCCCGCGGCCATCGCGTAGGTGCGTCGCCCCAGCCCCTCGCGGCACGTGCCCGGATAGCGCGGCCCGTCATCTCCGGCATGCGGCGCGCTCTGGCCGCTCTCCACATCGCGACGGGAACACGTGCACGGATAGACGAGGCCGCGCGCCTCCAGGCGGCGCAGTGCATCTCTATACCAGTCCAGTCGCTCGCTCTGGACATACGGCGCGTGCGGGCCTCCGCAGTCCGGCCCCTCATCCCAATCCAGGCCCATCCAGCGGAGGTCGGCCAGCGCCTCGTCCGCCGCCCCCCGCTTGACCTTGGGATGGTCAAGATCCTCCATGCGCAGCAGGACGGTACCGCCGCGCGACCGTGCCGACAGCCATGCGATGAGGAAGCTCCGCGCGTTGCCAAGGTGCAGGGCGCCCGTGGGACTGGGCGCAAGCCGGCCTCTGGGGGTGGCAGTCATTCAACCCCCATCCTGCCACACCGCGGGCCGTTTGTCATGCGCACCGAATCTCAGGCTCGCGGGTCTTGACCCGGCCCTCTTCCTGGCATCATGCTGACGGGACAGTGAAAGGGCTCACATGAAAGTCGTCGCGTTCAATGGCAGTCCTCGCAAGGACGGCAACACGTATCATCTCCTGCAGCATGTGTTCACCGCGCTCAACGCCGAGGGCATCGAGACCGAACTCGTGCAACTGGGCGGTCACTTGATTCATGGGTGCACGGCGTGCTTCCAGTGCTTCAAGAAGAAGGATGGTCGCTGCGCGCTGGACGGCGACATGGTGAACGGCTGCATCGCCAAGATGCGCGAGGCCGACGGCATCATCCTCGCGTCCCCGACGTATTTTGCGGACATCTCGTCCGAACTGAAGGCCCTGATCGACCGCGCGGGCTTTGTGGCCGGGGCGAACGACAACTTTCTGAAGCGGAAGATCGGGGCGGCCGTCATCGCCGTGCGACGCGGCGGCGCAATCCACGCCTTCGACACCATCAACCACTTCTTCCTGATCCGGCAGATGATCGTCCCCGGCTCGTGCTACTGGAACATGGGCATCGGGCGGGAGAAGGGCGAGGTCGAGAACGACGAGGAGGGGATCCGGACCATGACCGTCCTCGGCGAGAACATGGCCTGGCTGCTCAAGAAGCTGGCTTGAGGTGGCGGTCATGCCGATCACCATGTCGCTGCTGGTGGACGACGGGGCCCCGGTCAACCCGATGTTCTTCCATGACCCGCCTTACGCTCATCCGCTTCTGATTTCCAACGCGCTGGCCCGCGACTTTGCCGATCTCTGCGAGGAATACGGCGTGCGCGGGAAGTTCAGCGTGCTGCCCATGCCGTGCTGCCTGGGCAGCATCGATGACAAGCTCAACCATGTGCCGCGGCGGCACCTCACCGGGTTCCTGAAGATCGTCCGCGAGCGCATCGCGCCGCGCTTCGACATCACGCCGGAGATCCTCACGCACCTAGCCGCCTACAGCCTGAAGGGCGGCTTCCACCACCTGTACGAGGACGAATGGGTGGCCGGCGCGTCCGTGGAGGAGATGACGGACTACATCGAGCTGGCGCTGCAGATCCTGCGCGAGGTCGGCCTGCCTGCCAACGGAGTCACCAGCCCCTGGACCGCGGGCGATCGCAACGAGTTGGACTACGCCCGCGCCATCGGCGACGCCCAGTGGCGCGTTCACCGGCGTGCGGTCGCCTGGTACTTCCTGCACCTGCTCGGTGCCGGCCCCGCCAGCGGACCCTCGGTCACGTACCGCAACCCGGCGACCGGGCAGAAGGTCGTATCCGTCCCGGCGACCACGAACGACCCGTTCTGGGACACGCAGCGGCCGACGGCTGCGACGCAGCGGACGGGCCGCGCCGTCGCCCGGGCCGGCGTGGACGCGTTCCTGTCGGCCGATGGGCGGCACGGGCGGATTCCCGAGGTCATCGGCCAGGGGGTTCCGGTGACGATCCTCACCCACTGGCCCTCGCTCTACTCCGATGGCACCTGCGCCGGGTTGTGGGGGCTGGAACGTCTGCTCCGACGCCTGCGCAAGCGGTACGGGGACGACCTCGCGTGGGCCACGTGCAGCCAGTTGGCGCAAGCGGCGGCCGGATGAACGGCTTCAGAGGTTGCCGGACTTCACATAGCGGATGACCGGGCCGAAGGCGTCGCGCCGCCAGCACCCGTCCGCCGCAAGACTCGTTTCCACGGCCACGACCTCGTCGCGCGTCAGCGGCCACGGATCGAGATCGGGCGCAATCAGGATCACGTCGTAGCCTTGGGGCTTCCCAGCCACGGGCGACCCCAGCATATCGCCTGCCGCGGACCACGCCAGGTGCGGGAGGATGCAGCCCTGGGCTAGTACGCGCTGCGGGCCGATCGTGCGATTGGTTTCGGCCAGGCCGCGGTGCGCATCGGCCAGGCCAGGCGTTCGAGAGGGGTAGCGTGGATCGTGCCATGACAGCGCCACAAGCGCACAGCAGAGCACCCATGCCGCGCGGCCGTCGGCCAGCAGGCGCTTCCAGAAAGGACGGGCCAGGGTGAGGGCCACGCCGAGGTAGATGTACGGCAGCAGGTAGAGTGCGTAAGCGCCTCCCAGCCGGGCCTGCGTGGGAAACGAGCTGCTCGTGAGAACCAGGAGCGGGATCGCCAGCGGCAGAGCAGCCCTGGCGCTGCCCAGCGGCAGGAACAGCAGCGATCCGAACAGACCCAGCACGCCGGGGTTGAGAAGGTTCCGCAGCAGGCGTCCGGGATGGCCCAGGATGTCCGCCGCTATAGCCCCGTATCCGCCGCTCTCGCTCCAACGCTCCATCGCCGCAAGGCGCCCGTTCGCGGCATAATGGGGCATGATCCATCCATAGCTCACCCACAGCCAGGCGGCGCACACCACGACCAACAGCGCGCCCAAGGCGGCGCTTCTGCGCGTCCCGGCCGCGGGTCGCTTCAGCGCCACAAAGATCCCATACACCAGCAGCGGCGCCGCCACGTCCTCGCGGCACGAGATTGCGGCGAGGGCGAACGCCACCGCCCTCTTCCATCTTCCCGACTGCTCCGCCCAGAGGAAACCGAACAGGAAGCACAGCGCCAGCATTTCCTGATGGAATCCCTGCAGGTAGCCTTCGATGAACGTCTTGCTGCCCAGGAGCACCAGCGGCAGCGAAGCCGCCACCACAGGTCGCAGCCCGAGCCTTCGCGCCAACTTCCACAGAAACCACGCCGCCGCCGCGACCAGCGCCCCCTGCACCAGCAGGAGCCAGACGCAGTTCGGCCAGACCCAGTACACCGGCGCCAGCAGCGGGAAGATCAGAGAGACGTGATGAGCCAGGAAGGAGTGGCCGAGCAACTCGGACCGCATGAAGCCATCCCGGAACCACGCGTTGCGAACCAGTTCCTCGTGAAGCCGCAGATCGAAGGCGCTGGTGGCAAACGCGTGGTGCTTCCACAGCTCCACGAGCAGCAGGGCGAGGGCTGCAGCCCCAAGGATGAGCGGCGGCACCCAGCGCCGGCTCTCCAGGGATGCGTCCAGTCGCGCGCTCAGCCGTGTGACCGAGGCCGGGCGGACGAGACCGTAGAGCGCCATCAGTCCGGCGACCACAGCCAGCGCGCCGAGAGGTCGCGCCCGCCCGGGGCGCTGCGCAGATGCGCCGGCCAGGGGCACCGGTTCCGCCGCTTCGGTGGCGGGGTAGAGGCGGAAGAACCGGTTGCGGTCCCAGATCTCAAGCGCCGCATCAGCCGCAGGAACGGAGGCTGGCATCGAGGAGAACGTCCAGATGCGCTTGCCGGGCGGCAGCTCTTCAGGCGGGCGCCACGCATCGTCCGGAAGCAGGCGTCCCGTCACCGGAATGCGAATACCGTCGTGCGCAATCTCGAACGCGCGGTCGCCCGCCGGTGTCGGCTTCAGTGGGCGCACCGCGAAGGTGTGCCGTCCGCCTCGCACCCACAGGCGGGGAATGGTCAGGGCGTCGAACGTCCAGCCCAGTCGAGCCGTCCTCTCCTTCGCCGTCACGGCCGTCAAGAACCCCGCGCGTCGGACCGCGCGGGCGACGATTCGATCGTAGACGCCGAACGGGTAGCAGAAGGAGTCCGGCGTGAACCCGGCGTTGTCCCTAAGATCCTTCAGGCAGCCGGCGACCTCCGTGGAGAGATCGCTGTGCTGATTGAGCCGCACATGATTTCTGCTGTGTCCGCCAAAGTCGAACGTGCCCCGCGACCGCATCTCCCGCACCTCGCTCCACGTGAGGCAAGGATGCCCCTCCTGAGATCGACGCCCGTCGGGCGTGGGCGCCACGGAACCGGTAATCAGATACGCAGTGGCCCGGAAGCCGTATTGACGGAGCAGAGGCTCCGCCGCGGTCAACGTCGTCAGATCGCCGTCGTCAAACGTCAGGACCACCGGTCGCGCCGGCAGGCGCCCGGCATGTCCGAGGGCCGGGACAAGATCGCGCGGCAGGATCGAGTGAAAGCCGTTGGTCTTTAGAAACGCCAGCTGGGATTCGAAGTCGCGCGGCGACACCGACCAGAGGTCGCGCGGATCATCGGCGATACGGTGGTACATCAGGACCGGCACGTCTACGGCCGGGCGACGCAGAGCCATCGCCCACACCAGGGCCGCCGCCGCCACCACCAGAGCGACACCTGCGCCCGTCCACAGGGACATTCTTCTGCTGTAAGGGCTCATGCTGGCGGTCTCTTCCCGTCATCCACTCTCAAAGTCGGGGTCGATACACGGCCTAGGACGCCCTGCAACGGGTCAGGGCCACGGCCCTGTTGCTACTCCCGCAGCTTGGCTTGGTACGCCTTGAAGCTGTGGCGCGTTCCAATCATCTGCACGCCGCACAGCAGTGTGTCTGGCACCCATAAGCCCTGTGCCCATAACGCTTTACTCACTCCATATCCTGCTCGCAGCCAAGGCCCGCCCCGTCTCACCCACGGCTGCGAGGATACTCGGCCGCCCGGAGAAGATCCTCGCCGGATGAACATCGAAACCACGACTGATGAAGTGCCGCTTCATCCCGCCGCGCGGACACGCGCCCGCTCAGGACCGCTTCGCCTGTCGCGAAACGTGAGGAAATCCGTCGGGAAGGGCAAGATCGAAACATGCCGCAGGGTCATGTGCTCCCGAAACCCGAGACATTGAGCCCCTCAGCCCGGAAGGAGGCAGTCCAGAAAAGCAAAAAGCGCCCTGACTTATGGAATGAGTCCGAGTGCTTCTATCCGTGTCTAGGTGGTCGGGGCGGAGGGATTTGAACCCTCGACCTTTTGGTCCCGAACCGCACTGGCGAC
>CAZJBP010000124.1:0-1990 GCA_964544115.1 uncultured Victivallales bacterium
TGTCCTGCGAGATCTCCGCAGCGGTGACGATCTTGTCGTTCAGCGTCAGCTTGGCCACGCACGCGTCGGTGAAGGACCGGTTGACCACGAGGATGTATTCCTTGGCGTTGCGATCGACAAAGCAGCCGATGGCCAGCACGCAGCCTTCGGCCTTCTTGACCGGTGCGTTGCGGGCGATCCTGCGGCCGCCCGGCGGAATGGGCTCGGTGCAGTACACGCCGGTCGAGGTCACCTGCAGGAGGGTCGGTCCGAGATTGACGATGCGGTGGTTGATCTTCTTCGCATAGTCCCACTTCACATCCCTCTTGTTGTCCATGGTGATCAGGGCCGGCGCATCGGCCCACGCCATTCCCGGAACGTCCCAGTAGGTGAAGTAGATGATGCCGTGTGACCCATACGCCAGGGAGGTATAGACCTGCCAGCGCAGATCCGCCTCGCTGCACTCGCGGTAGCCCATGTGTTTTATGGACACGATGATCTGGATCAGCGGAATCCTGGCCTTCAGGCTCTGCTTGCGCATGACCTCGAGATTCTTCCAGTAGTAACTCTCATCCCCGCCTTCAAACATCTGCCGGTAATGGTCCCAGCTCAGCAGGGCCGGTTTCACCTGGTCGATGTACAGGGCCACGCTCTCCTCATAGGCGGGGCCGTTCCAGTCCGGGTGGCCCGCGTAGTTTGGCAGCAGGTTGATGTACGGCAGGTGGGTCGGGTCCTTCTTCAGGAGGTATTGATTGATAGCGCCGAGCCGGGCGAATTTCTCACGGCCGGGCTCGTCGTCGATGACATAACTGTGCAGCGCAGGGTGCGAGGCGTACTTCGCGATTTGCGCGTCCAGAACCTTCTCGAAATCGGGTGCCGTTTCGGAGGCCGGCAGGTCAATGCCGATCATGGCCTTAATCCCGACCTGCCGGCAGAGCTCCAGCCGCGTGAGTGGGTCATCCGGTTCGTTGCATGAAATGAAGGCAACGTTGAACCCGCAATCCGCGACTTCCTGGTAGCGCTCCAGTGTGGCCTCTGCCTTGGGCGGCCCGCACCAGAACGAGATGATGAACGCCGGGTCGAAGGCGGACCGTACCGGTTCGATGCCCACGGGCGCGGCCTCTTCCGCCGCCGCCTTGGCGGGCGCCGCCGTGCCGGGAACGCCGAAGAGCTCGAGCTGCCCAATCGCAAAGCCCGGCGGCCGGGTGGCGTCGGGCACATCCATGGTGGAATCATTGAAGCACGCGAACACCGCCACGCGGTACCAGGTGTAGGCGCCGGTGGGCCGGACAAAGTCCGCCTTCGCGATGGCCTTGCCGTTGAGCTTGGCGACGACCTTCTTCGCGTCCGCAGCCGGCACCGCCTTCGCCAGGTCGGCGGAGGTGAACGAGGTGAACAGGATCGTCTCGATGCGCGGCTCTTCGGTCAGCGGGCTGGATGCGCGGCCCGCCGCGTCGCACCGGTACACGTCGGTCCAGTCGTCCTCCTCGCCGGTGTTCGAGGCCTGAATGGCCCACACCCGCGGGTCGCGCCCGGGCATGTCCTGCCCGGTGGTGAGCGTGAAGTGCGTCAGGACGATGGGCTTGGCGAACTGGACCGCGGCATAGTAGGGCGAGTCCTCTGTCGGGCCGCCATAGCCGCCGTCCTTGAACCCCACGTACCATTTCCGCTCCTGTGGCTTGTTCAGGAAGAGGGCGACCGCCGGCTGGTCCTGCCAGCTCTGGTAGGGGTGGCGCTGGTGCGCCGGCGTCCCGGGCGGATTGCTCGGGAAGGCCTTCATGGTGACCCAGTTGCCCTTCTCAGGCCGGAGTTGGTCTTCCGACAGATCGCCGGAGTATGTGACCTTGTCCACGACGTCATTCTCGGGGTCCGTAAGGTCGCCACCCAGCAAGGCCGAGTCGCCCGCACCGAGCTGAACATGGGCCAGAGCGGGCAACGAGAACACCCCCAGGCTTGTGAGGACAAATAGGAAAGACGCCGCTCGCCATGCGCTGCTCATGTGCACCCCCCC
>CAZJBP010000124.1:2090-11054 GCA_964544115.1 uncultured Victivallales bacterium
TGAGGACAAATAGGAAAGACGCCGCTCGCCATGCGCTGCTCATGTGCACCCCCCCCCCGATTACGACTGGGAACAATAGTGCTGCCTTTACAATAAGAGAAGGAGATTCGGGGTCGCAACGGGCGACGTGCGCTTGATCTCCGGGCCTGAGTCTGTCAGCTTCGGGGCCGTGAAGGCGCTTTCTCAAGTCGGGACCACGCACACATCGGAGAGGAGTTCCACATGTCACTGATCAAGACGCTGATCCTCGGCGGGACGAACAACCATGACTGCAGTCGCTCATCGCCCTTTTGCGCCAAGCTGCTCAATGACAGCCGCCGCTTCCTGGCGGTCGTGACAGAAGACCCGGCGACCACGCTCCAGGACGCGAACTACCTCGCCCAGTTCGACCTGATCTTCTCCGACTACAACGGCCCCGAATGGCCGGAGGCGGCCAAGGCGAATTTCGTCAACGCCGTGCGGGGCGGAGCGGGCCTGGTCATTCTGCATGCGGCGGACAACGCGTTCCCCGGCTGGGTGGAGTATGAGCAGATGGTGGGCCTGCTGTGGCGCACCGGAACGGCGCACGGCTCGTTTCACGAGTTCGGCGTGACCATCGTCGACCACGATCATCCGATTACCCGCGGCGTCGCCGACTTCTCCCTGTGGGACGAGCTGTACCACAAGCTCGTGCACATGCACGATGTGCCTCATCGCGTACTCGCTACGGGATTCTCCAGCCCCGAGAGCGGCGGCACCGGGAAGAATGAGCCGGCCATGGTGACCACGCAGTATGGCGCCGGGCGTGTCTTCCACATGGTGCTCGGCCATGTTTGGCCCGGCGACCCCAACGGCGAGTACAAGGGGGCCAGCATGATCACCTTCGAGAACCCCGGCTTCCAGAAGACGCTCGTGCGCGGCTGCGAGTGGGCGGCGACCGGTGACGTGAAGGACTGAGGACGGCCACGGGAGACAGACCATGTACAGCGTAGGCATCATCGGCACGGGCATGATCGCGGAGGGCTACGGCTCACCGACCGATCCATATTCCTACTGCCATGTGGGCGGTATTCAGCACACGGACAAGGTGCGGCTGGCCGGCGTGGCCGACGTGGATGCGTCACGCCTCGAGGCGTTCAGAAAGAAGTGGGGAGGGGTCTTTCCGGACGTCGGGTACTTCGATAGCTCAGAGGCCCTGCTGGCCAGCCACCCCGACATCGTCGCCGTGTGCGTACGCGGGCCGCATCATTTCCGAATGATGCAGGACGTTATCGCCGCCGGTCCGAAAGCCATCTTTCTCGAAAAGCCGCCGACCTGCAGCCTGGCCGAGATGGACGCGATGGTTGCCGCGGCCAAGGCCAGGAAAATCCCGATCACCGTGTCCTACTCGCGCCACTGGGCGCCCCACGTGATGCGCCTGCAGGAACTCGTCCAGCAGGGGCTGATTGGCACGGTGCAGACCGTGGTCGGTTACATTGGCGGCTCCTTCCTGTCCTTCGCCAGCCACGCCACCGACCTGATCCTCCAGTTCGCGGGCTATTGTCCGACGGCGGTGTTCGCGCGCGGCAACGCCGCGGGCGAGGCCCCGGCCGGCTACGAGGTCGAACCGTCGCTGGACCTGATGACCATCGAGTTTGCCAATGGGGTGCGCGGCCTGCAGGTTGGGGTAGGGGGCGAGCACGGCGGCTTCTACGTGGACGTCATCGGCACCGAAGGGATGGTCCGAGCCGGCATGTACATTGATGCCTGGGCCCGTAACAAGCAGGGCGTCATCGACCTGAAGGCCCTGGGCATGCCGGAGAACGCCAGCGTGTTCAAAGTGGCCTACGAGCAGATCGCACGGCACCTGGACGGCGGCCCGCTGCCGGACTGCACGGACGACCACTTCGTCGCCGTTCACGAGACCGGCTTCGCGGGCATCGAGAGCGTTCACACCGGCAAGCGCATTACGCTGCCGAACGTCAACCGCGCGCGGAAGGTCTTCGCGAACGGGTAGCCCCGCCTGAACACACTCCAACGGCTGCCTCTTGTGAGACTGCGGATGAACTCCCGCGAGCGAATCACGCGAATCATGAACTTCCAAGAGCCCGACCGGATCGGGATCTTCGACGGGTACTGGACCGAGACCTTGGAGCGATGGAAGCGCGAGGGAATGCCCGCCGACCTGGACATCGGGCGGGAGTTCAGCCACGACCTGTGCCCTGCCGGGTTCGACCAGGGGCTGGGGTTCGAGGAGGTGACGCTCGAAGAGGACGAGCAGACGCGGGTGACGCGGGACAGCTTCGGCATGACACAGCGGACCTGGAAGGGCGCCAAGCAGGGCGTCCCGCACCAGATCGACCGGCTCATCAGGACCCGCACGGACTGGCAGGAGCACAAGCACCGGCTCGCGCCCAGCAAGAGCCGCTACACGTACAACGTGGCGGAGTTCACGGCGGGGCTGGAAGCCGCCGGCATGTACCGGGTCTACTGGTATCTCGAACCGTTCGAGTTGACGTGGCGGTTCTTAGGTTTCAAGGAAACGCTTGAGCTGATGGCGACCGACCCGGAGTGGGCCGATGAGATATTCCAGGCGTGCGCCGACCAGGTGATCGGCATGTACGAGATTGCCCTGGCCCAGGGGGCGGGCTTCGAGGGCAGCTGGGCCGGCGGGGACATCGCCTATCGCAACGGGCCGTTCTTCTCGCCGCAGATGTATCGCGACCTGCTCATGCCCCACCACAAGCGAATCTTCTCCTACTTCAACCGTCGCGGGCTTCCCACGATGTACCACGGCGACGGCGACTGCCGCCCGGTTCTGGACGACCTGATCGAGGCCGGCGTGCGGGCCATCCAGCCCTGCGAGGTGAAGGCGGGCATGGACATCGTGGCCCTCAAGGCCAAGTACGCCGGCCGCCTGGTCCTCTTCGGTGGCATCGACGTGCGATCCCTTTCAGGAACGAGGGCCGATATCGACCGCGAGATCCGCTCCAAGATCCCCGTCGCGATGAAAGGCGGCGGCTATATCTACTGCACCGATCACTCCGTGGCCCCCACCGTCAGCTACGAGAACTACCGGTATGCGCTCGACCTGATCCGCGAGGTCGGCACGTATCCTCCGGGCATTGGACAGCAATGTATCTGATCACTACCAAGGACCTCGTGCACTTTGCCAAACACGGGGAAATGGTGCCGTGCGGCTGCGAGGATGAACCCGACACGTATCTGGGCGCCGGCACTGTCGCGGAAGCCCTCGGCCGGCACCACATGTTCTAGAGCGGAAGAGGCGCGTCATCCGCTACGCCCCGGCCCGGTCTTTCCGCCGCACCCGGGTCGTTCATCGGCGAGCCTGCAGGAGTCTTGTCAGGGCGGCATCGGTTAGGTCCAACCGCGCGGCGAAGTCCTGGTAACTTCGGTTGGCGTCGGGGCTCCAGAGTCGTTCGCTCATGGCAGGAAGTCGACGGCGAATAGTGGACACCTCGATGTCTTCTCCCTGTTCCCAAGCGCAGAGCTGGGCGCCCAGCACCAGCTGGGTGGGCTCAACCGTGATCGGTTTCCCGTAAGCCTTCGAGTGCTCCCACCAGCTCTCCCAGCGGTACATGTTCCAGCCGTAGATGTGTTCCGGCGACCAATTGCGTTGGTTGACCACGTACAGCGGCTGCCACGATGTGTTAATGACCGGATAGCCTTGGGCGACCAGATCCGGAGCGGTGTTGTACAGGCTCTCGAAGACCATCACCGTCACATCCCGAGGGATGTCCGTCTTCCCGTCCTTGTGGAACCCCTCCCAGACGATCGTCTTCTTCCCGTGCTTCTTCACAATCTCATTCACCCGCACAATGAAATGCCGGTACAGCTCATTGACATCGTCCAGTTCGTGGCGGGCCATATACGACTGGCAATGCTGGCAGTTCTTCCAGGGGTCCATGTTGACTTCATCGGCCCCAATGTGGAAATACGGAGTCGTGCGGAAGATGGCCGTCATTTCCCCGATGAGGGTATCCAGCGCGCGATAGGTCTCCTCCCGGCCGGGGCAAACGACATTCCCCGCCTTCGGGTTGTTGGCGAAGAGCTCCGGCATCTGCTCGACCATCGCCGCCGCATGCCCTGGAATCTCCAGTTCGGGCAGAATCTCAATGCCGCGTTCACTGGCGAAGGCCTCCAGATCGCGAAGCTGTTCCACCGTGTAATGCCGCTGCGGCGTTTGAAGTGTGGGGAATGCCGTCGAAGGAAACGTGAACGACTGGTCGTCCGTGAAATGGATCTGCAATTGGCGGATCTTGTACCAGCGACAGACCTCGACGAGTTGCTTGAGCGTTTCGACACTGTGCCATTGCCGGGCCACATCAACCAGCAGCCCTCGGACACTCGCGGCCGGCTCATCCTTCACCGTCATCCGCGGCGTGAACGGCCTGCCTTCATCCGCCGTCAGCGCCTGGAGCAAACTGACGGTCCCAAGCGCAACGGCGGCGTAGTTGCCACCCAGCACGGTGGCCACGTCCTCAACATCGAGCGTGTAAGATTCGCCTTTCAAGGACGGCTCGATCCGCAGCACGATGTCGCCGGGACGCGCCGGTCCGATTGCCTCGGAGAGCGTCTTGCCTGTCAGCCGTCCAATCTCATCGCAAAGGAGGTGCGCCAACGGGCGAAGCGCCGGGCAGGCCGATACAATCCGATCGCCGAGGATGAGCTGTCCGGAGCGCTTGATGACAGACTTCGGTGCAGGAACGATCATGAGACCTCCACTGGCGTCGTCAGTCGTGCCGTGATTTGGCGCGTGGCCATCCACGCTAACTGCCAGCCTTGGAACGATCAACCCTCCACGACCTCCATGGCAATGCGAGCCCACTGGAAGAGGCGTTCCGGTTCGTACTTCACCGTGCTGATATCCTTGAGGATCAGTTCCAGCGGACAGCCGTGCCGTGCACAGGCATCCACCGACGCCTGCACGTGCTCGCGAACGGCCTGTTCGTTGAACCTCGGCCACGCCAGCAGCGCCGGACTCGGCTTGCGGGAGTAGACGAAGTCGCCGCCGATCTCCGCAGCGCCACGATCTTCGTTCACCCACGGGCTCATGGAGATCTTGCGCACGTTCGGGATCATGCGGACCTCGTTCATCTTCAGATCCAGGGGGTCGCAACAGCCGTAGTAGACCAGGCCGAAGCGCGCGCAGATCCGGCTGGCGTAATCGACCTCGAACTCCTTGAACATGGCCGGCGAAACCGTGGAGAACATCTGCGCCAGGCCGAACGTCCAGAGATCCTTCGTGCGCGGCCGTGCCGGGTCGTAGCCGGGCGCGGGCAAGTCGTCGGTGTACGCGCCGGTGCAGTGAATCAAGCTCTGGGGCTCGCACAGGAGCCCCTGGTTCTCCAGCTGGTCGAGCATGCTCAGCCAGCTCTCCGTCAATCGGCCGACCAGCCGGTGCATGTACTCCGGCCGGTCTGCGAGGGTGTACAGGGCCGCTTCCACTCCCATCCAGAAGCTGATGGGGTCCCAGAGCGACAGGTACGGATCGAAACCATGTGCCCGTACTTCCAGCAGGCCGTCGAACAGCTCGTGGGCGACGGAAAGGCGGCGCTGCGTTTCCAGCGGGTTGTGCGAGACCACAGGCATCTTGATCTTTTCCAGATCGGCGTCGGTCTCGAACTGGTTGATGAACTTATGTCCGACAATGGCGCTCGTGGGATCGCTCACGGCGACCGTCTCCTTGACGCTCATTCCGTGCTCGGAATTGCTGATCGCCTTAGGGACCCGGATGAAGGGCTCGACCACCATGTCCACACGGAAGTGACGCCACTGAAACAGTGCCTTGCGAAGCTGATCTTCGTATCCGCGGCACTCGGGATTCTGGCATTTAAGGGTCAGCTCGTCATTCACGTTCATCTCGTTCCAGCACACCTGGTCGACCATGACCATGGGCCGGTCGGGCTTCAGAGCGTTCAGCTTGCGCCACAGCGCCCGCTTCTGGTCCTGCACGGGCAGCGCGGCAATCTCAGCTATGCGCGCCGCCAACTCCCTGATAATCGCCGTATCACTTCGGTTTGGCATACTCGCCCTTCATCGCTGCGGGTGCCTGCGCGAGGCACGTGTAGCGCTCACTGCCTCCGTAGTACGCCCACCATTTCCCTTCATGCCGGGTCAGCCCCGTCAGGAACACCGTATCCCGGAAATAGGACACCTCCTCATGCGGCGGCAATGCGGCTCGTCCGTCTTCCCACGGAATCGCCGGATCCGCGCTGAGCACCGGCCGTGGCAGCCATTCGATCGGCTGCGTCAGGTCCTTCTTCGAAAACAGCACCTCGCCAATCGCGTAGAAATGCCCCGAGTGATGGCCGCCGGTAAACAACAGCACCGCATCCGGGTCCTCGTCACGGTAATCGCACAGGGCGAAACATCCCTCGCCCCCGGGCCAGTGACGACTCTCCGGTATCTGCTCTGATTTCCAGTGAATCAGATCATCCGAATAGGCAATCATGTGATAGTTCAGGAACATGACGAACTTGCCATTAACCCGGACCGCCTGGTTCTGCGGGTTCTGAAGAACACAGGCATTGCGGTGCATCGTCTTCGCCCCGGGAAACACGAGACCGACCTTGTTCCAGTGCACCAGGTCCCTGGACGTGGCCAGGTGCACACCGTTCCAGCTCGGATCCTTGAACCGCCCCCACTCCCAGCGGTTACAGAACAGGTAATACAGCCCCTCGTGCTCAACCAGGTTGACGTCCTCGAAGCTGAAGCGCTTGTCGTCGCCGGTCCTGAAGAAGGGGCTGTGCGCACGGTCCTTCTCGAAATGGACCCCGTCGTTGCTCACCGCAAGGCCGATATCGCACACCCAGTCAAAGTATCCGCAAAGCCATTCGTCGTAAACCGCGGGCGGATGAGGCATCCATCCTCGGTAGACGTAGTGGAACTTCCCGTTGCGACGGATGATGGCGCCGTTATGCACTCCGCCGCCGTTGTCGATGCCGCCGTCCCAGCCGTCGGGGGACGGAGACAAGACGGGGTTCGCCGGATGCTTGGTGAACGGCCCTATGGCCCATGAGGGAAGGACGTCGCCTCCCTTGCCGCCCGGGATGGTCTCCGGGAAACCGCCCCAATACCGATCAGGATCGAAAGAGAAGCGCTTGTAGCGCACCGCCTTCTGCGCATCCGACAGTTCCGCGCCCGGCGAATTCCGCCCAGTAGCTCCTTTCGCCATGGCTTCCTCCCGGGTTGATGATGAGGGTCCTATTGCTCCGGCATTACGCGGAGCACCGTGACCGACAGTGGAGGCAGGATGTAATTCATTTTGCCGCCCTTGGAGGTGAGCGTGACGGGCTTCGGCGATACGGCCAGCGGGTTGTCGATCGAGTTCTCGTCTTCGGGCGCCGCCGAGGTCAGCACCCAGCCCGCCACCGTCTCGGCGGACGGCAGTCCGGTGAGCGCAATATCCGCCTGCACGGGCGTTTCGCGGGCGTTGACCACCTTCACCACGACCTCGCCGGAGGCCTCGTCGCGGCCGGCGAGGGCGTAGATGGACGGTGGGACGGGTGGGTTGATGTCACCCTCATGGATCAGCGCACCGTCGAGGAAGCAGCGGACATGGGTGCCCTTGACCTCGATCTCGGCGGTGTACCAGCGGTCGGTTTCGATCCGGCCGCGCACCCCGGGCCCGATCGACGAAAGCGTTCCGCGGTAGAGCTGCACCACGGCATGCTGGTTGTTGCCCCAGCCCCCCAGGTTCCAGCGGACCAGCGTCTGCGGATCCCGGCCGCGCACGCCGACCATGAAGCCTTCCATGCCGCCGCGCTTCCGGGCCTCAACGCGGACCGTGTAGTCGTCCCAGGACAGATCCCCGGCAAACGCGTTGGTATCCCAGTCAGGGCTCTTCTGCCGCAACATGCCATTCTCGACGGCCCACGTGCCGCTGTACACCTGCCACTTCGACATCCCGGCGGAGAAGTCGTCGTCGAAGAGCACCTCGTCGCCCCGCGTGACCCGGACGCGGCGGAACTCCACATCCGCGTCCCAGGTGCTCAGCGAGATCCGCCCCGGCCAGATCGGATCCTGCGCCGGCCAGCTCACCTTCACCTCCGTGGGGTGCAGAACGTCGGGCCGGTTCTGCGCAAAGAGCTTCTGGACGTAGTACGACGGCGTTCCGTACACGCGCGAGCAGTCGAACCCGATCAGGTCCGGATTCCACCGCCGGTCGTTGACGTGGGTCAGGAGCGGAGCGTAGGAGGCCATGGTGACAACATCGGAGTTCTTCTCGATGCCGATCATGAAGGCCGCCTCGGCCACGGCGGCGCGCAGGTTGCCCTTGCCGGCGTTGTGCATGCAGGCATACTCGCCGACGAAGATCCGGGGCCCGTTGCGGTCGTACGTATCGTAGCGGCCCATGTTTGCGGTGAAGAACCCCGGCGCGTCGTAGAAATGCTCGTCCACAATCTCGAGTGTTCCCATGGCGGGATCGTTCTGGCAGGCGACGATGAGCAGGTCGGGGTAGCGGGCCTTGACGGCCTCGACGAACGTCTTGTAGTGGGCGCAGTACACGGGGCCGCCGTTCTCGTTGCCGATGCCCAGGTAGCGGATGCCGAACGGCTCCGGATGGCCGTTCGCCGCGCGGACGGCGCCCCAAGTGGAGTCCGCGGGGCCGTTGGCGTACTCGAGCGCGTCGAGCGTGTCCTGGACGTACGCTTGCAGCGTCTGGGAATCCTCGACCACCGCCCCCTGCCGCCCCTGGCAGGACATGCCCGCGTTGCAGATATACATCGGGGCGGCGTTGAGGTCCTCGCACAGCTGCAGGTAGTCGTGGAATCCAAGCCCGTCGCTGGTGTGATAGTTCCAGAGATTCCAGTGCCCCGGTCGGCGGGCGAGGTCGCCGATGGTCTTCTTCCACTGGATCCTGTTCTCCAGCGTGATGCCTTCCACGATGCAGCCACCGGGAAAGCGCAGGAAGGCCGGCTTGAGGGCGGCAAGCATCTCGGCGCTGTCCTTCCGGCAGCCGTTGGGCCGACCCTTGAAGGT
>CAZJBP010000125.1:0-11003 GCA_964544115.1 uncultured Victivallales bacterium
CCCGAGGCTGATCCATTCCATGTTCCGCAGCAGGCGGCCATAGCGACGCCCGATCCGCTCCAGCACTGCGGCAAACGCACTGAAGTTGTCGTTCTCGCAGTTGAAATGGAACATCAGGCCGCTGACCAGCGGCGCCGCTTCGGACAGCTCCTTCAGGCCGCGAACCCCCAGCCGCGAGAACCGGCGCGCCGGATCAGCCAGGTCGAAGTGCGAGTAGCTGACGCCGGGGTTGGCTCGCAGGCCCAGCTTCATGCCCCGCACCTCCCGCAAATGCATCCGCAGCTGCGAAACGGAATTGAAGATGACCTTATCGGCGAACGGCTTGACGGCGCGGATGTCCGCGCGGGAATACCCGACGCTGTAGGCGTGGACTTCCTTGCCGAATGTTTCGTGGCCGAGGCGCGCCTCGAAGGGGGAACTGCTGGTCGTGCCGTCCATGTAGGGCCGCATCAGGTCGAACACGCCCCAGGTCGAGAAGCACTTCAGCGCCAGGACGGCCTTGGCGCCCGAGGCCTTGCGCACGCGGTCGATGATCCTCAGGTTTCTGAGGAGTCGGCGTTCGTCGATCAGGTAGTACGGCGTTTGCATGGCGTTCAAGGGCTGCATTCGTACACGATTCCGAAAGCCGGGTGCAACCCGATTCCACGGCGCAACGCAATGTTGAAACGACCTCAAAGCTGTGAGAGGATGTGGCCCAAGGAGGTCGTGACCATGAACGCAGTGCGAGTGCTGTCGGCGATTGTGGCGGGGTCAATGGTGATGGCGGCTTCTCTTCGGGCGGGTGAGCGGGCCCCGGAGCTTCCGCCGCCGATCGAACTGAAGGCCGTGGGTGGGCCCAAGGAGGTCCCCGTTCAGCGGGAAGTCAGCGGATGTCGCATCGAGGTGACGGAGGGGATCGTGGTCATCAACACGATTGTCGTCCGCTCCGGCGGTCAGAAGTCTCCTATTACCGTCGCCCGCAGGCTGGTGAAGGGCGAGGCCCTGGATTTGCCCCTGGGGCCCAAGCACATGGTCGACGGGCTGCGCATCAGCGACAGCGGGGGCGGGGACTACAGGATCTTCATCTGCGCCGATCCGCCGCCGGGAGCCAAGCCGCCCGCGCCACCCGAGCCGCCGCAGAAGCCCTGAATCTGGTGTTGACGCCGTAATCGGTGTCCGGTAACGTCTGCGCCCGTCAATCGCCTCGGGCTGACAGCTTGGGGCGGTTGGGCGCGTTCCAAGTTGCGCCCCCTTCGTCTATCGGTTAGGACGCCAGGTTCTCATCCTGGTAAGAGGAGTTCGATTCTCCTAGGGGGTGCCAATTGCTGGTCTTGGCCGTCTGGCCCCTTCAAAGCCGTTATAGGCCAACTTGTTACGGCAGTGCCAAACCCCTGAGCATTACCGTACACAAGCCCCTCGGGGAAGAGAGCGTTCTGAAGCCGTTGGCGGCGGCCTAGCACCGTCATCTGATGCCACAATCGACCAGCGTTCTGCACCATCTGGCAGGCAGTAGCCAGCGTTGCGCTGGCTACTGGCTGGCGGGCAGCAATTCACAAGCACATCAATTCAACTTGACCGAGGTGCAAGTGGGTGCGACCTTCATGTTTAGACAAGGTTGCGCCGTCGAGATATGACGGTGCCTTCCATGGCGGGCATGCTGAGCGAGGACGAGGATGGGAATGGGTGAACGAAAGACCAGCCTGGAAGAACTTACGGTGGCCGTCGTCGACGACGATGCCCGAATCGGCTGGACGGTGGCAACGATTCTCAAAGGCGTGGGCTTTGTCGTGCGCACGTACACTGACCCCGAACGCTGCCTCGCGGAGTTGTCGGCGGCGCCCGTCGACATACTGATTACCGACCTTCAGATGCCCGGCATGGACGGACTGGACCTGCTGGCCCGCGTGAAGGCGGCGCAACCGCAGACGGAGGTCGTGATGTTGACCGGCGAGGCCGACAAGTCGGTCGCCATCAAAGCGTTGAAGGCCGGTGCCTACGATTTTTTCGAGAAACCGGTGGATGCCGCCGAACTGGTCGAGACCATCTGCAAGACGGCGCGCTACCAAGCCTTGCTGCGGGAGCGGAACCTGCTGGCCCAGCAGCTGTCCATGGTGTCCGAGGACGAAGCGAGGCGTTGGGGCATCCACGCGTTCGTCGGGGCATCGGAGCCCGTGCGCAAGATGCTGCGCAGCGTGCGCCTTTTGCAGGCCAGCCCCAACACCTCGGTCCTGATCACCGGCGAGAGCGGAACAGGCAAAGAGTTGGTGGCCAGAGCCATTCACTTCGGAAGCACCCGAGTGGACAAACCGTTCGTTCCGGTCAACGGCTCGGCTGTGCCCGGCGAATTGGCCGAGTCGCTGCTTTTCGGGCATGTCAAGGGCGCCTTCACCGGCGCGGCGGGGGACAAACAGGGCTGCTTCCAGGCGGCCGACGGCGGGACGATATTTCTCGACGAAGTTGGGGACATGTCAGCCGCGGTGCAGGCAAAACTGCTGCGGGTGCTGGAAGATGGCATGGTGACGCCCGTCGGGGGAACGGTGGGGCGGCACGTTGACGTGCGTGTGCTGGCGGCAACGAACGCCGATCTGGAACGCAGAATCTCCGCCGGAGCTTTCAGGTCGGACTTGCTGTATCGCCTGGCCGGCTACACGATCGAGCTGCCCCCGCTGCGGCAGCGGGAGGTAGACGTGCCGCTGCTGGTCGAGCACTTTACGCGGGTGTTCGCAGCGGAAATGGGGTTTGCCGCGCCGGCCTTCAGCCCGGAAGCCATGACGGCGCTACGGAAGCACCCGTTTCCCGGGAACGTTCGCGAGCTTCGCAATCTGGTGGAACGCGCCTTGCTCGAAACCGGCGGCGGCGAGGTGAAACCGCAACACCTCCATTTCCTGCATGTCCCGGTCGAGAAAGACGCGGAAAGGGCCGTCGCCGGCCAGCCGCCTGGTGACATGCCCTTGAACCTGCGAAAGGCTGAAACGATGCTCATCCGGCAGGCGGTTGCCCAAGCCGATGGCAATATGGCAGCCGCCGCGAGCTTGCTGGGGATCAACCGCACGAAGCTTTACCGAAAACTTGCGGCGATAGGCGTGTAGGTGTTCCGAGTGTTCGGCCGCGAACACATCGGACGCGCCGGGTAGCCGAATCGCGACTGGCTCGTTGTGCATAGCATCTGTCCGTGGCGCGAGTCGTGTGCTACCTGGAGCCTTGGCACGCGCTCTGCTTATTCTCTGGAGCCGACTTTGATCGCACGGCTGGCCGCAGCTTAAGTGAGGACGTTCCATGGAAACGACAATTCAGTCCACGACATGTCCGGTGTCTGACCCATGGCGGATCGATCGGTGCGCCGTCGCGGGGGATGCCGTGGATGCCGAACTGGCGACGATCATCCGCATGTTTACGCATGCGATGACGACGCCCCTTTGGGCCATGGAAGGCTTCCTCGATCTGTCGATGCCATCGAGGACCGAGGCCACCGGCGGCCCGCCCGCCGTAACGAGCCTGCAGCACGTGCGGCAGATACACCATCACCTCTTGGATTTGGTCAAGGGCATGGCACGACTGGGCTCTGTCTGCCGGGCGGAGCTGGATGTGCAGCGTGTGAACCTGAGCGCCGTCGTGCGCCGTGAGGTGGGGCTGCTGGAAGAGGCGCATCCCGGGCGCGGCATGCACGCGGACATTCAGGATGGCGTCAGCGTCATGGCCGACACAGGGCTGATCGCCCTGGCTGTCCGGACCTTGCTCGAGAACGCCTGGAAGTTCACGCGGGGCCAGCCCCGTCCAGCTGTGCAGTTCGGCACCCTTGCCCCCGGCAATCCCGAGTGCGGCGGCGCGGACACGGTGACCTGCTACCTGTGCGACAATGGAATCGGGTTTGACGAGGAGTTGTCGGACAAACTGTTTGCCCCGTACCAGCGCCTGCACGCGGACCCGGAACTTGCGGGCATGGGCATGGGCTTGGCCTGCGTGCGGCGCATCATACACCGGCACGGCGGGCGCGTCTGGGCCCACGGGAAGCCAAACCAAGGCGCGACATTCTTCATCGTACTGCCCGCCTGAAAGCGATCGCCTCTATAGATGACTGCCACGGCAACACCGACAATCAACATCTGCGGGCGCGTCCTGGTGGTGGAGGACGATCCCTCGGCCCGGGCGCTCCTCGCGGCCGCGCTGCGCGCCGAAGGACACGTGGTCGTTGAGGCGGGCAATGGCGACGAAGCGCTGGAACAGGTGCGCCGCTCGCCGCCCGACGTGATACTGCTCGACGTCACGATGCCCGGGCGAGACGGCATCAGTGTCTGCCGCGAGCTCAAGCAGCACCCCGGAACGGAGCCGATCCCCGTGTTGCTGGTCACCGGCATGAAGAGCCACGAGGATCGCCTTTTGGGTATCAGCGCGGGGGCCAACGACTTCCTGGCCAAGCCCGTGGATCTGCCGGAACTGATCCTGCGCGTACGGAACTTCGTGCGAATGAAGCAGCTGTATGACGAGCTCCAGCGCCGGTGCCTGGAACTGCAGACCATGGTCGCTCTGGGCGACAACCTGGGGCGTATGCTTGCGGCGGACAACGAGGCCCTCGCAAAACTGCTTGGGACTGTGCCGGATGGCATGGCGGGGCGGGCTGGCGCGATGCCGGCAAGGAAATAGGTGCAGCCGTGGCGCGCGTGGACGACATCTTGCGGAAAATGACGGAGCAACAGGCCAGCGATCTGCATCTGACCTCGTCACTCCCGCCCTATGCCCGCACCCATGGCGACGTCGTGCCGCTCAAGGACTACGGGCCCTTGCCCCCCGAGGAGTGTGCGGCGCTGATCACTGAGGTGATGCCCCAGGAGAATCGACTCGTCTTCGATGATCAATGGGACACGGACTTCGCCTATGACGCGCCCGGCCTGGGTCGCTTTCGCGTGAACGTATTTCGTGACCGCAACGGCATGGGAGCCGTCCTGCGCCGCATCCCCACGAAAGTGCTGACCGCCGAGGCTCTCGACCTGCCGCAGTCCGTGCGGGATTTCTGCTACCTGAACAAGGGCCTGGTGTTGGTCACCGGCCCGACCGGCAGCGGCAAGTCGACCACGCTGGCCGCCATGATTGACTTGCTCAACCGCACCCGCACGAGCCATATCATTACCATCGAAGACCCGATCGAATTCGTCCATACGCCACAGCAGTGCCTCATCAACCAGCGCGAGGTCAACGTGCACACGCGCAGTTTCGGCAGCGCGGTGCGCGCGGCGCTGCGCGAGGATCCCGATATCATTCTGGTGGGGGAAATGCGCGACCTGGAAACGATGGAGACGGCCATCGAAGCCGCGGAAACGGGGCACCTCGTGTTTGGGACGCTGCACACGAACACAGCGGCCACAACGGTGGAGCGCATCATCGACAAGTTTCCCTCTGCGCAACAGAACCAGATCCGCTCGATGCTCGCGGACTCGCTCAAAGGCGTGGTGGCGCAAACGCTCTGCCGCAAGAAGGGCGGCGCCGGCCGCATCGCCGCGATGGAGGTGATGGTCGTCACCGGCGCCATCCAGTCATGCATCCGGGATGGCAAGACACACCAGATCCCGTCGGCGATGCAGACCGGCAAGTCGCTGGGCATGCAGACGCTCGACGAGGCCCTGCTGAAGCTGGTGGTCACGGGCAAGGTGTCGGCACAGGAGGCCTACGCGCGCGCGCTGGACAAGACCGGCTTCGTGCGGAAGATGGCGGAAGCTGGCTTCCGGTTTGACATCAACGACGTCGGCGGACCGGCGGACGCGAAGGGGCGGGAGGCAGGGGACGGGACGGCCATGACGACCGCCGAGCGCGAGTTGGCGCTGAATCAGTCTCTTGAGGCCCTCAAGCAGGATCCCAACAACGTCGAACTGCTAAAAAACGTGGCGTGGATACTGGCCACAAACGCGAACCCCAACCTCAGACGCGTAGACCAGGCGCTGGCCATGGCGGAGCAGGCAATGTCCCTGACCGACGGCAAGCACCCGGAGATCCTGGATACGCTTGGCGCCGCCTACGCCGGACGTGGAGAGTTCGACAAGGCGATCGAGTCGGCCACCCGGGGGCTGGCGCTGGCGCAGTCGCTGGGGCAACTCCAGCTCGCGCAGGCCCTCCAGCGGCGCATCCAACTCTACCACTCCGGCCGATCCCTTCAGGAGTGAGACGCACCTGCCCGTCTTTCGTGCGGTGTGTTCACTTTGTTCGCCGGGGCACACTCTTCGCAGCAGGCATGGCGACACTCTTGCCGGCTAACCCGCGACAGGCGCGCTCCCGCGCGGTGCCCGCCGCATGGCATGGTTCGTGCGACTGTCCCCTGCGGGAGGTACTACGACAATGAGATACACACACGGTCCAAAGCGCTCGGGCGGTCGCAGGGGTGCCGGTTTGGTGGAGGCGATGATTGGTCTGGCGATTATGGCGACATCGATGGCCGGGACCTGCCGCGTGGTGCTCCAGGCCAAGCAAGTCAGCGACATGGCGCGTAGCCACTACACGGCCGCGGCCATCGCGAAGAACCGCATCGAGCGCATCCTCACCACATCGTTCGGCACGGCGGACCTGTATGCCGAGAGTAACGTGCGCGTAAACACCAGCGGCACGGCCGATGCAATGGGGGCGTATCGTCGCAGCACGACCATTCGAGCCGTAGGGGCGGGCATGAAGGAAGTGCTCGTCTCCGTCAAGATCCAGAACCGCATCACCCTGGCGTTCGGCAGTGAAGAAGAAAAGGTGAGCTCCCTGACGGCGGACTTCCAACAACCTCCAACGTGATGAAAACAACGTACCATAGCCAAGGCTTCACCCTGATCGAGATGTGCGTGTCCGTGGCCGTGATCGTGGTGACGGCAACGCTGGCCTTGACCGGGTTGATCCATGTCCTGCGAGCCGCGAAGTTCAACGACATTCAGAACGAACTCGATGTGGACGTGCAGATGGCCATGGAGAAACTCAAATACAATGCCCGTCTCTCCACGTTGGAGAAGATGTTCTTCTACCCGGCGGGCGGCGGCCCCTATAAGGCGGTCAGCCTCCCGCTCGCACGGGATGACGACGGCGACGGCGCCGTTGACAAGGACGCGACCGGCCACATCGTCTGGGACAAGACCATCATCTATCACGTGTGGTCGGGAAGTCCGGAACAACTCCGTATGACGGTCTTCGACCCGCGCGACAACACGCTGACGGACGTCCAGCGGCAGGCGCAGCTCAATAGCGTGGTGCAGATCGGCAACGGGAGCCAGACGTATAACGCCGCGAATTCCCGCACGGTTGTCGTTTTCCAGAACCTGTTCTCCTGGAGCATCACGCCGCGCGGCGCGATCTATGACGGCTACGCATCGACGGAACAGCGCGCCATCGGCGTCGCGCTGGGGTCGTGCGTTCTGGCGCCGGGGCCGCACATCTTCAAGTTCGCGGTCACCGGGAAGAACGCGGCCAGCAGCGGCTACGGCGTTGCCATCGATACGCTCGCCGCATCGCCCAGCGGCAGCATTCGCGAGGGCGAAGCGCAGTTGCCGGTGGCGTCGCAGTCCGGCGCTCTGGCCGTTTGCGAGTACATGCCGGCGGGTTCGTGGAGCGGCAACGCGCGGCTGAACTTCCCCGCCGTCGGCGCGGGCAACACCTTCAGCCTCTCTCTGGAGAACGATGCGTGGGAGGATACGAACTTTGACCGCTCCGGCGACACGCACGAGAGAACGTTACTGGTCTTCGACAAGACCCTCTCGCCGTACGAATTTGTGGTGAAGCCAGTCGGCCTGACCACGAATTGGTCGGCGAAGGACCAGACCGGCGATGCCACGGGAGCGGCCGGCGCAGCGGACGCACTCAAGGGCTGCGCCGTGCGCGTGCTGCTGAGGGGCGAGGAAATGCCAGGCGGCAGCTGGCTCACCGCAGACGGAGCTCGCAGCAAGGTGCTCTTCCGTTCGGGCGCGTCCGGGGCCCTGGCTATCCAGCACGCCTATATCGGCGAGTGTGCGAGCCGGACCACCAACACGCCGGACGTCGTGCCGGGCACGCAGGTCGAACTCCAATTCGCGGGCGCCTCTGGAGTGACCGTGCCGGCCGGCGGCAGCGTCTGGTCGGACTTGGCCAGTCTGCCGATCTCGGCGAAAAAGAGCTATATCGTGTCCTACCTCGTGTCGGGGTCCATAAACGGCGGCAGTGCGTGGCAGTGGACCGATTCGATTCCGTCCTCGCACGGAAGTTCGTATGTCATTCCCCAGGCGCAGGGGCCGACGCGCGCTGACTTGCTGGCTGCGACCTGGAGTTCGCGTGCCGGGGTCGTCAATACGAACCACGTGCTGGCCGTCCAGCATCTGTTTTGCACCTACCCGACGAACGGCGTCTACACCTCCGCCATCCAGGATACGGGCATGGAGTACCCCAGCTACACCGAGATCAACTGGGATGCCGCCGTCCCCAGCGGGACCGACATTCAACTCAAGGTTCGCACGGGCGATGCGGCGGATATGTCGGATGCGCCGCAGTGGAGCGCGGTCCCGCCCGTGCCGATGCTCGGCGTGATCGCTCCCGGCCACGGTCGCTATGTCCAGTACCAAAGCCTGCTACTTCCCGATGCCAGTTTCTTCCTGGCCCCGAAACTCAAAGCCGTGCGCGTGAAATGGCGTGGCCCGGAACGCATGGTGGATGTGTCGGGGGTATTCGGGAAGGGGCCCAACCGCGGGACCGTGGAGGTGACCGTGGACGGCAGACCGCTGGTGACGGGATTGCGCGCGGAACTGAGCATCTTCAAGAGCTATCGGTCGTACGGCGGCAAACAGCGGTGCGTCACATCGTCGTTGGTTTCCGAAGTGAGCCCGCGCAACACAGGGTTGTAACACAAGGGCGCCTTGACGGCGCCGGGAGGGGTGAGATGAGAACGCAACACATTCGGGCCATCGCGCGCAGCGGATCGGCCATGACCATCGCCGTGCTTCTGACGACGGCCACCGCTGGGTTGCTGGTCGCCACGCTTTCGTCCGGCCTGCAGCGGTCGTTCGCGGCGCGTAAGCTGACCGACCGTCTGAGGGCTCAGGCCATTGCCGAGGCCGGAGCGTGCCACGGCTACAACCTGCTGGCCGCGGACTTCACCCAGCGGACCAACAGCACCCACTTTCTTTCTCAAGACTATGGGGGCGGCCACTACCAAGTCAAAGCCATCGCTGTGGGCAAGGACCAGGCGGTCATCGACAGCACCGGCACCTACCGCGACCTGGTGGAGAGGGTCATTCTCGACACGCGGCTTCACCAAACGACAAGGGAGGGCCCGGGGGAGACGCCGTACCTCTACGCGATCATCTCGGATCATCTGATCACGTGGACCGGGTGCGGTGTGTTCGAAGGCGGCGCCATGGTTCATGCCAACGGGCAGTTCCAGCAATCGGGATCCGGCGTATTGAACGCGAATGGGTCATCCACCATGGGGGTCGACCTGAAAGGCGCCTCCGGCAGCATCGACGGCAACGTCGACGCGCCGATCATCTCGGGGAAGACCGCCAAGATCACCGGAACCCAGACCATCAGGGCGGTGACGCGAATCCCCATCCCCCAGATTGACCTGGCCCCCTATTACGAGCGGGCGCTGAAGAACCATGAAGTCTACAGCGGCAACCAGCACATCACGGTCAAGCAGCCGGTTGGCGGCGTCATGTGGGTGGATGGGAATCTAAAGATCTCGGGGCAAGTCGACCTCACAGGCTGTTTCATCGCCACCGGCAGCATTGACATCAGTGGCAATGGCGTGCACCAGAAAGTCGACGAGCTCCCCGCCTTCATCAGCCGCGACAGTTCCATTTCGCTCAGCGGAGACGTCGCCGTCCGCGGGTTGATCTACGCCCGCATCGGCGACATCAACTTCACAGGCGGGGGCAACGTTACCGGTTCCATCATCTGCGGGGGCAACTTCAAGAAGGCCGGCAGTTCCACGGTCATCTGCTACCAGAGGTCCGTTCCCAGGCCCCCGGATGCGCCGATCACCGACGGCGTGTTGTGTGTCTCCGCGTGGCAGAGGTAGGAGACATCCTAAGAGTGGAAGAATGGATGACCCGACAGGAGAATGGATATGTCGCCTAGCGATACCATGCGGAGAGATGGCCGGCCCGCCGCCGCTGAGCATCCCGGCCCATCACGGCGCCTGAGACGTGCGGGGTTCACGGCGCTGGAGATGATGGCCGTTCTCGGCGTCATCGGCGTGATCTTGGCCATCGCCGTTCCGACGGTCACGAAAGCGAGACAGGAGACGAGGAAGACGTCGGCCAAGGCCCAGCTGGAAATCCTCTCCTCGGCCGTACTCCAACTGGCGTGGGATACCGGAAAGTGGCCGGGCGGCATCAACCGCGCCGTGCAGCAGAGTGCTGAGTTGTGGGATCTCAACACCTTGGCGTCAGGACTTCAATCCTTAGACACCCGATTCCAGAACTGGCAGGGCCCGTACTGCGACAAAGTTCCTCTTGACCCATGGGGCATGCCATACTTCTTCGATCCGGACTACCGCGTCAGGGGCGTCGACCGCGTCGTCCTCGGGTCCTTCGGCCCCAACAAGGTCGGGCGCAACGCGTACGACTCCGATGACATCTACGTCATCGTCAAGTGACCGGCGCTTCCAACCGGCGCTTCGTTCCAGCCGCCCCGCCTCGAAGGCGCCTGGCGTCACTCGCCCAGAAGCTCGGCAACTCGGCGGCACAACTCCTCCGGCTCCACCGGCTTGGCAAGGTAGACGTCACGGGTGAGGCGTTGCTTGCCCCGCGTTTGTTCCCCCCTGGTAATCAAGGACGTCAGGAACAGGACCGGGAGGTTCTGTGTCGCCGGATGGCTGCGAAGCGCGCAGGCGACCTCGCCGCCTTCCATCCCCGGCATCATGACATCCAGAATCGCCATATCCGGCTTGAACGTCGCCGCGGCCGCCACGGCGCGCTGGCCGCTGTCTTCGGTCATCACTTCGTACTCTCCTGTGGCTTCGAGAATCTTGCGAGTCGTATCCAGAAGCCGTACGTCATCGTCCACAATCAGGATTCTCTTCATGTGCGTTCCTCCAG
>CAZJBP010000126.1:0-10771 GCA_964544115.1 uncultured Victivallales bacterium
GCCGCCCCCACGGCCGGCGCTCCGCGCGGAGCGGCTGCGGCGCCGCCGGCCTCCGGGGCTCCTGCGCCTGCGGCGCGGGCCACGGCCAGGTCCGCCTGGCGGCCCTGGCGACCCGCGGCGGATGCCGTCGGCCCCGCGGCCTCAGGCGCGTCCGCCGTTGCGGCACGCACCGTACCGACCCCGGCGACGATCGGCTGTTGCACGCCCGTTCCGGCAGCCGAAGCCATGGCGATGGACTCCGCTGCGCCGGGTGCGGCGGGTGCGGACGCCGCACCGGATACCGCGGTGGCGCGCTCGAATGAGGCATGGGCTCCCGTGGTGTCCCGCTCGGCGCCCGCCGCCGGCTGGGGCGCCACCGGGCCGCTCGGATCTCCTGCCACCTGGCGCGTATAGCCAGGGGCCACGGCTGCGTTGGCGCTGCGGCCGGCTCCGACGTTTGCCGGTGAACCTGCCACCTCGCGCGGCGTGCCTTCCGCGGGCGGGGCGACCACGGCCACGTCCAGCACGGAGGAGCGTGACACGGCCGCGGGTGCAGTAGCCTGGGCCGCGAAGGCCTCTCCGGCATTCTGCCCTGTGGCGGTGCGCGCTGTCTCGACGCGGGACTCCGCGGTCACGAGCGGCCGATCCGCTGAGGGCGAGACAGCGGCGGCCAGTTGCACGGGAGCGGGCGCCGAAGGCGGCGCTGCATCCAGGGGCGCGCCTGGGCTGCGCTCGGCCGTCACCTCCGCAGCCCCGCGCGGCTCGCGGCTATCGCGCTCGGGGCCGGCCCCGGTCAACAGCGTAGTGAATCGCCGCGCGATGCCGGTCAGCCGCTCGCCGGCCGTGCGTGCCGGCGAGGCCGCCGAGGCCAACGTCTCCGAGCCATCCGCATTGGCCGTGCGCGCTGGCGAGACCGGTGTGGCGGCGACGTTGGCCACGCTGGCGTCGCTGGACTCGCGCTGCGGGAGCGTGGGTGCACTGCCGGGCGCGGCGGGCGACGCCTCGGGCACCGTGACGCGGGCCTGGCGGCCGGGGCTCACTGCCGCCTCAGCCGCCTGGCGCTCCACGCGGTCGGCCCCGGCCGCAGAGGCCGGTGCGGCGGCCACCGACGCCCCCGGAAGGACGTCCTGGCGGATGGCCGCATCGGAGTTGGCGCCGCCGGCCTCGACCTGCTCGTGCACCTGCGTTTGGCGCGGCGTCATGTTCGGTGCGGCCGCGACCATGCTGGCGGCGCCGGCGTCGGCCGCATCCACCCGAACCGCGTTCCTCGGCCGCACGGGCGTTTCGGCGGCATCCGCGGCTGCGCCTTCACGTCGCTCCACCGGCACGTCTCTCTGCGCGGCCTCCGCCCGTGCCGCCCGTGCATCGGGCCGCGTGTCTGGCGCGGGCTGCGCGGCCACGGGCAGTTCGGCAGGCGTGGCGCGAGCCGTGGCGCGGCTCAGGTCGTCCTCTGTCCGAGCGGGCCGGGTCGATGGCCCATCGACCTTCACCGCCTCGGGCTGCGCCTGCCGGTCCGGACTGGTCACGTTAGGCGTCTGGGGCCGTTCGGCCGCGTCGGCCGCCGTCTGCGTTCGCTGCTGCGTGGCCTCGACCGGCCTTTCCGCGCGCTGCGAGTTGGCGTCGGGCTCGTGCGCGGCAGGTACCTCCGCCGGTTTGGCCGGCGCGGGCAACGCCGCGTCGACCGCAGCCTGCGCCTGCATCTTGGCGTCCAGGCGCGCGTCGACCGACGGGCGCGCCGACGGCGTTGCGGGCGTCGCCACGGGCGCGGGCAACGGCCGGCGGTCGGGCTGTGCCGCCGCCAGGTTCGCGCGCTGCCGCTCGACGTTGATCTCCGCAAGAGCCGTCGCGTCGGCGCGGCTGGCCTCGAGTGTGTGCGCGTCGGTGACGCGGCTTTCCAGCAGTCGCTCGCGCACCTCCTGGCTGACCGTGCCTTCGGTCGAGGAGGGCAGGCCGAGTTCCACGCGTTGGCCGCCGGTTGCCAGCGGTGCCACGCGCTGGGTCGATTGGATCACCCACAGGC
Source organism: uncultured Victivallales bacterium (assembly GCA_964544115.1). Lineage (GTDB taxonomy): Bacteria > Verrucomicrobiota > Kiritimatiellia > UBA8416 > JADHWI01 > CAZJBP01. Next base: position 2,000 of record CAZJBP010000126.1, read on the forward strand.
TCAGCAGCGAGGCGGTGAGCAGGTGCAGCGCCGCGCTGAACAGCAGGCAGACGGCGACGACCGCAGACCGGCGCCGCGAGCGCAGCACGGCGAACAGCAGCACCGAGCCGACGAGCAGCACGCTGAACAGCAGGAGCAGCGGCCAGCCTGCGCGTGCGACCGCGGCGAGCACGTCGAGGCGCTGCTCAGCCGGGATCCGCAGAAAGGCCGCCGCCATCGCGGCGGCCAGCAGCAACAGCATGGCCAGAACGGCCAGAGACTCCGGCGGCCTACGCGGTGTGCCCGGGGTCAGCATGGCGGCATCCGGTCCCCGACGGGTGTTGCGCCGTTATCGGTCCAGGAACGTTCGTGAATGAGTCGTGCCATCGTCGGCATCCTCATTTACGGCCCGCCTGGGTGGTCGTGAGGTACGTTCGGTCAATGCCGTGCTTCTCGCACAGAGACAGGACGTCGACGGCGTCCTGCATGATGGCGTTCCTGTCGCCGCGGATGACGACCGACTGCCGGGGGTTGTCGCGGATCGCCAGTGCGAGCAGGCGGTCGACGTCCTCCAGCGTGCGCTCGCTTCCGCCCATGGTGATTTTTCCCATGGGGTCGATGTTGATGACGAGCTCCTGCGGAATCGCAGAGATGGGGCGGTTGTCCCGCACGGCCGGCGGCTTGATCTTCACGTCGCGCTCGATGTCGGCGAACTTCGTGGCGCAGAGGAAGAAGATCAGCAGCAGGAACACCATGTCGATCACCGGCGTGAGGTTGATCTCGCCCTGCGCGGTGCTTTCGGTTGGCCTCTTGATACGCACGGTAAGGGAGTCCTCCCGCGCCGCTTCAGACGGCGGCCGTGATCTTCTCCACCAGTTCGGTCGCCAGCTCGTCCATCTGCTCGACGATCCGGTCGATCCGCTCGATGTAGATGTGGTACAGGACGAGCGCGGGGATGGCGATGCACAGGCCGGCGGCCGTGGTCACCATCGCCTGGTAAATGCCGGCGGCGAGCAGTTCCGTGCGGCCCAGAGCCTCCTCGCGCGCCGCGACGGTCATGAAGGCCTGGATCATCCCGAACACGGTGCCGAGGAGCCCCAGAAGCGGCGAGAGGCTGGCCGTGATGGACAGCACCCGGCACGGACGCCGCAGGATGTCGGCCTCTCGGGCTCCGGCATCCTCGATGGCTTTTTCCAGTTCCGGAAGTGGATGATCGACCCTCTTGAGGCCCGCCCGGATCACGCGCGCCACGGGACAGTTCTCCGACTGCAGATCCGCCAGCAGCCGGTGCGGGTCCATGCTCGAGCCGGGCAGAAACGTGGCGGCGCGCACGCGGTTAACTACGGACGGCGGGAAGATGCGCCCCTCACGAAGGTTGATGGCGCGCTCGATACCGAAGGCCACCACCAGCACGCTGCACAGGTAGAGCGGGTACATCAGCGGCCCGCCCATGCGCAACAGGTCCAGCAGCGTGATGCGCGCGCCCCCGTCCTGCGTGGCGGCCGCCGGTGCCGCGCGGGTCACCGCCCCATCTTGTGCCGTGGCCGCGGCCACCGTCAGCAGGCACGCCGCCGCCATCGCCACCCATCCCATCCGCCTCATTCCACGCATATCTTACCTCTCACCTGAATCCTGTGCCGACCGCTTCCTACTTCAGCCGATCCGCCGCCAGCGCCGCCCAGCGCGTGTCCTTGTACGATCCCACGACCTCCTGGAACGCCTTGCGCGCCTCGTCCTTCTGGCCCAGCGCGTCCTGGCACTTGCCGCCCTCGAAGAGCGCCGCGGCGACCCATTCGCGGTGCGTCGGGTACAAGGCCTGCACGCGGAGGTAGGCGACGAGCGCGGCGCTGAAATCCTCCTGCGCCTGGTGGACCTGGCCGACGTAGAACTGCGCCTGGGCCGCGGTTTCCGAGCGGGTCAGCGCGGGCACGCGTTCGAAGGCCGCCAGCGCATCCTTGTACTGGCGCAGATCGAAGTGGGCCTTGCCGAGGATGAAGAACGCCTGCGGGGCGGCGGCGTGTTCGGCGTAGGTGTCGGCGAAGGGCGCCAGCGTCTTGATGGCGTCCTCGGGGCGCGACAGGACGAGCTGGCTTTCGGCCAGCGCCACGAGGGCGTCGGGACGGTACTGGAAGTCGCGGAACGCGGCATCCCCGGCCATCAGCTCAAGCCGCTCGGCGGCCTTGGCCGGCTGCCCCGCCCGCGCGTACGACTGGCCCGCCTGGAAGACGGCGTCGGGCCGCAGCGGGCTCTGCGGGAACCGCTCGGTCAGCGAGTCGAACGTGGCCGCCGCCTCCGCGTATTTTCCCGTCTGCCAGGCGCACCAGCCGATGCGGTAGAGCGCCTTGTCGGCCAGCCGGTTGTCAGCCGCGATGCCCAGCACCTTTTCGTAGAGGGCGCGCGCCTCATCGATCCGGCTCGTCTTCTGCTCCGGCGCCTCGCCCTGGCCGCCGCCCTCGGGCGCCTGCGGGTCGCGGTACTTTTCCTCCGCGAGGTAGAAGTAGGCGTCGGCGGCCAGCGGATCGTCCGGATGGCTGGTTGCGAGCTGGCGGAAGGCGTCGAGGGACTCGGCGGTCTGCCCTCCCTCGCGCAGGGACCACGCCAGCTCGTAGCGGCAGCGTGCGTCGTCGGCGCCGGCGGGATAGTCGCCCAGCACGCGGCGGAACGCGGCGACGGCCTCAGGCCACTTCTTCTGCTCCTGCAGGCTGGTGCCCAGCACGAGGCACGCGCTGCGCGCCAGCTCGTGCTTCGGCGCCTTGGCCAGCAAGGCCGAGAGGGCCTGTTCCGCGTCCGCCCAGCGGGACAGTTTCACCAGAGCCGTGCCCTTGCGGTACAGCGCCTGCGGCGTCAGCGTCGAGTCCGGGAAACCGGCGGCCACGGCGTCGAAACCCGCCGCCGCCTGTTCCCAGGCCGACTGGTCATAGGCGCACAGGGCCAGGCCGAACAGGGCGAACGGCTTCAGCTCGCCGGCGGCCGGATCGTCTGCCACGGCGCGGTAGGTCGCGGCCGCGGCCGCGTAGTCCTTCAGGTCGTACTGGCACTCGGCCAGCTGGTAGCGCGCCTGCGGCAGCAGTTCGCTGCCCGCAAAATCTTTTACAAAGCGCTCCAGGTGTCGGGCGGCCTCCTTGCGCTTGCCGTCGCGGGACAGCGCCACGGACATCTTCAGCAGCGCGTCGTCGGCGAAGCGGGCGCTGTCCTTGGAGCCCAGGTAGGCCTCGAACGCGCGCGCGGCCTCGTCGTTCTTTCCGCTCTCGAACTGGCACACGCCGAGCAGGTAGTCGCACTCCGCGCCCACGCTTTCCCCCGCCGCAGTGCGATCAACCTTGCCCAGCCAGTCGATCGCCGCATCGAAGCGCCCCGCGTAGCGTTCGACCCACGCCAGTCGGAACGCGGCCCGCGCCTTGCGCTCGGGGGCGGCATCGCCCCGCTTGAGAAACTCGCCGTAGCGCTCGGCGGAGGCGGGGTACTGCTTCAGGAGAAAGCGGTTCTCGCCGCTGAGGAAGAGCGCGTCGGCGGCTTGCGGGCTCTTCCCGAAGCGCTCCAGCAGCTCTGCGCAGCGCGCATCGGCGTCGGCGTAGGCCTCGGCCTTGTGGAGCGCCACGCAGGCCGAGTACAGCGCCTGCGGCGCCGGGTCGGCCTTGGGGAACTCGCGGGCATACTGGGCGAAGGTCGCGGCGGCCTCGGGCAGGCGGTTCTGCGCGAGGCGCGCGTCGGCCAGGGCGAGCAGCATGTCGCCCTTGAGGGGCGACGCGTCCCCGAACCGCTTGATCGCCTCGTCCAGCGCCTGCTCCGCCTCCGGCGCCTTGCCGCTCTTCAGCAGGCTCATCCCCAGCCAGTAGGCCGCTTCGGCCGCCGTCTCGCCGCCGGCGTCGCGCAGGGCGCGCAGCCGCTCGGCCGCCGCGGCGTAGTCGCCCGCGTCGTACAGAAAGGTGCCGGCATAGAGCCGCGCCTTCTCCGCGCGCGCCCCCTTCGGGAACCGCTCGGCCGTTTCGGCAAAGGCGGCGGCGGCCTCCTTCAGCTTGCCCGCCTTGTGCAAGGCCAGCCCGCGCTCGAAGCCGGCGGATTCGGCGAACTCGCCGCTGCCCTTGGCGGCCTCGGCATACATGGCCGCCGCCCCGGCGAAGTCCCCGGTCCGGTAGAGGCTCTGGGCGATCCGGAACCGCACCTCGTCGGCCGTGGCGCTCTTGGGGTAGCTGGCCAGAAAGGCCTCGAACCGCTTGCGCGCGTCGGCAAAGTCTTCGAGATTGAAGGCCGACAGAGCGCGGTAGAACAGGCTGCGCTCGACGAGGCCGAGAAACGCGTCGGTGTCCTTGATGCCCGCCTCGTCCATGCGCTTGAACATCTCACGGGTGGCCGGCACCTTGTCCGGCTCCTTGTCGCCCGGCGCGTAGACGGCCAGGAACGCGTCGAGCTGTTCGGCCGCCTCCTTGTAGCGCGAGAGGCTGACCAGGCAGGCGCCGCGGCGCGCCAGGGCCCAGTCGGCGAGGTAGTGCTTCGGGTACTCCTTGCGCAGGGCCTCCAGCAGGTCGGCGGCCGGCTCGAAGGCGCCGGAGGCGATCCGGCACTGGGCGAACTGAAAGAGGGCCTCGGGCCTCTGGGGGAACTCCTTGGCCTCCGCCCGCACCCACTCGTACTCGCCTGCGGCGTCGTCGAAGCGGTCCAGGTGAAACAGCGACTGCGCCAGCCCGAAGTGCGCGTCGGCCGACTTCTCGTGCTTCGGGTAAGCCTTGATGAATTTCTGGTAAGCTTCGACCGCCAGCCCGTATTTGCCCGTGTTGTACAGCCACGCGGCGAAGTTGTAGTCATCCACCGCCTGCGGCGCCTCCGCCGCGCGCAACGCGGTTCCGAGGATCGCCACTGCAACGGTCAACGCCGCGACCGCTCCCCATCGTGCAAAGCGTCTAGACATGGCCGCAACGACCTCCCTGCGCATCGTGTGCCCGGGTCAGGTTCGAGCCTGAAGCGGGGCCGCTTGTTGTCATGGTGTATCCACACCACCACTCAGGGCCGAGAGCGTAGTGCATGAGCCGTCCGGATGCAACCCGTCGAAACGATCTCATCGTTCGCGGCTTCAGTTCGTCGGTCAGGGCATCCGGCGTTCGTTGGATGGCGTCCAGGAGAGGTGGTCGAGGCGCAGCGTGGCGGCCCCGTCGCCCTCCAGCCGCACGAGGATGTAGAGATCGCCCCGGCGGCCGCGCGCGGTGACCGCCACCTGGTCCCGCACGAGTCCTTCGCGGACCGGGACCTCCCGCTCGATCAGCGTTGCCGACCCCTCGCGTACGGCCACGGTCAGGCGCGCGTCACCGTCGAGCTGCCCGCCCAGCGCCACGATCAGCCGTCCGGCCACCGGCTGGAAGGGCGTGACGAGCGTCGCCCAGCGCCAGCCGCGCCCGGCCCAGTCGTTCTCCTCCACGCGCGGCAGGGACACGACGAGGTCCTTCGACTGCAGGACGCCCAGGTCGCGGGTCGTCACCCCGTTCACGCGGCCGCTGGTCAGTTCAAAGAAGCCGGTGCCGCCCCCGTCAGCGCCGCGCAGGCGCAGGCCGCGCGGCGACGGCTGCAGGCCGTGCAGGCACTGGGCGGCCAGGCGGCCCTCGTACGAGTCCTGCCCGAGCCGCACCGGCTGCGCTGCTGCTGCGGCCAGCGCCAGCGCGATCACAGCCGCCAGCCCGGGGCCGTGCAGCCGCGCGAGGGCCGGCCGCGGCGAGAGTAGCAGCCCGGCGAAGGCCGCCGCCGAGGCGACGAAGGCCGCGCTCAGCGCGATGGCCGCTGTGGGCGTGCCCGTGCCGAGGACGTCTGTGAAGGGGTGGGGGAGATGGCGCAGCAGCGGGACGACCCGGGCCAGTGTCTGCAGCGGTTCGCCGAGGTGCCCCTGCGTGCGGTCCAGGTGCGTCGCCGTCAGCACGGCCAGCGCGGCCGAGAACGCGCTGAGCAGGAGAAACGCAAATCTCGCCCGCCGGTTCGCCCGCTCCAACTGCCACGCCAGGGGCGGGATCAGAAGGGGCAGCACGACCACCAGATAGCGCCCGGGCACGGCGCCGGCGCCTACGGAAAACGTGGTGGCGCACGAGACTCGCAGGCAAACAGCGAACAGCACGGCCGCGAACAGCGCTACGCCTCGAATGCCGCGCGTCCACAGCCCCCGGCCGCAGGCGGCGGCCATCAGCACGAACGCGGGCAGCACGGGGATCAGGCCCAGGGTGTCGGCCAGCGCGGCCCACATGCCCGCCGGCTTGATCCATCCCGCCGGGGGTTTGAAGGGCAGGCCATAGGGCACCGTCATTGAGAGCAGGGCGCCGTACGTGTGCCGCAGCAGCGGGGGCCAGTCGGCCACCGGGTCCGTGGAGAACATGCGGTGGAGCGTGATGAACAGCGCGATGAGCGTCCCGGCGGTCGCGGCGCCGAAGGCGGCGACGAGCGCCAGGCGGTGTGGCCATCCCGGAGCGGTGGGCGGCGGCGCCGCCCCCAGGTCCTTCAGGGGGCGGCGAATGCCGCCCGCCAGGGCTGCGCCGCAGAAGACAGCTCCGCCGAGGCCGGCCAGCGGCATGAACCGCGGCTGCGTCAGGCACAGTCCCGCTGCCGCTGCCGCCGCGGCGGCGCAGGCGGTCCAGAGGCGCCGCTCCACCGACAAGACGGCCCACAGGAGCCAGACCATGAGCGCGGCGCCCAGCATTTCGGGGAACGCCCGCGAGGCGTAGAAGCTCCACACGACGCTGGATCCGAGCGCGGCCACGCACAGGTTCGTGACGCGGCGGCCGGCACCGGCACGCCGGCAGCAGGCGTAGGCGCCGGCGTTGGCGGCGGCGGCGATCAGCGCCATGGCGCCGTAACGGCCCCAGCGGCCGAACGGGTGGAACGGCGCCAGCAGCAGCGGAAAGCCGAACGGATGCCACGTGTACCAATGGTCGCCCCGCGAGTAGGCCGAGATGTGCATGAAGGGCCTCGGATGGGCCATGCGGCGCCCGTCGTTGCGCTCGCCCTCCCAGTTGTTGCGCAGGTCGAGATCGTGGTCTTCGTAGAGGCTGCGCGCCAGCGTGAGGTAGGCGCTCTCGTCGCCGCCCACCACATCGCCGACGCGCGCGGCCGTGTAAACGCCCAGCAGCGTGTAGGCGATTGCCGAGACCGATACGAGGACCGCCAGGTCGCGCCGCCAGGGATCGGGCCCGCCGGGCGCGGCCGGTGGGAGGCCCTCGTACCACCGGTGAATGCTGTGTGCCGCCGCGAGGCAGGGCAGCAGGAAGACCGCTGCCGCAACGCAGGGCGAGGGCAGAAGATCTGCCGCCAGCAAGGCCGCCGCGGCGGGCGGCAGCCACGCGGCGGGCGCCAGGATGTGCGTCCAGCGCCGAAGCCCCGTTGCCCCTCCATGCGGCGACCGTTCGCCTCCTGCCCGCGCAGTGCAAACGGCCGAGGCCGCCGCCAGCGCCAGGCAGGCCGCCAGGAGGGGCCACCGCGCCGGCAGCATCCACGCCGCGCGCCACATGTCGAGGAATGAGCCGCTGCCGATGGGCATGGGAATGACCGGCGGCCACACGAGCGCCACGGTGCCGACGGCGGCGCAGAGCGCCTGCAGCGCGAGGACCATCCTCAACCGGCCATACCGCTTTGGTTCAGAGCCATGCATGTTCGCGGCGCAGCGTAGGTCCCGGCCGGATGTGTTTCAAGCCTTCAGCACGGGCGGCCGCGCCGGTCAGGCCCGCTGCCAGGCCGGCTTGTGGTCGTAGACCCAGCGGTAGTAGTCGGCCCGGCTGAGGCGGGCGGCCGCGGGCTCGTCGAGGATGGCGACGGCGGCGGGGTGCATCTGCAGGGCCGAGGCCGGGTTCATGGCGGTGAGAGGCCCCTCGATGGCGCCCGCCAGGGCGTCGGCCTTGTTCGCGCCGAAGCCGAGCAGGATCGCCTGCCGGGCCTCCATGATCGTGCCGATCCCCATGGTGATCACGTGGTGCGGCACGTCGGCCTCGCACCCGAAGAAGCGGGCGTTGTCGCGCACGGTGTCGGCCGTCAGGGTCTTGATCCGGGTGCGGGAGACGAGCGAGGATGGCGGCTCGTTGAACCCGATGTGCCCGTTGCTGCCGATCCCCAGAATCTGCAGATCGATGCCTCCCGCCGCGCGGATGGACTCCTCGTAGCGGCGGCAGAGAGCCGGGATGTCCGCCGCCATGCCGTCGGGCACATGGGCCTGCCCGGGCGGCAGGTTCACGTGCCGGAAAAGATGGGTGTGCATGAACGTGTGGTAGGACTGCGGGTGGTCCGAAGGCAGGCCAACGTACTCGTCGAGGTTGAATGTGCGCACCCGCCGCCAGTCCAGGGACATCGAGGCAAGCGTGTGATAGAGGCGCAGCGGCGTGTCGCCGGTCGCCAGGCCGAGCACGGAATCCGGTTTCGTGCGCAGCTGTCGGGCCACGATGCGGGCCGCGATGTTGCTGGCCGCCTCTGCGTCGGTCTGAATGATCACTTCCATGCTCTTGGGCTCCCGGCGCCTGTCGTCTCCAAGGCGTATGGGTGGATGACGGCGCCTAGGGTACGACGGCGTGGCGCCATTGGCCAGACTTTCGTGACGCGAGCCCCCCCCCTCCAGTACCGTGCCGCCCGGCAAAACGGTCTGAGAAACCAACCCGGACATCGTCAATATACCTTACATATACACCTACGATCGTAGATGAAAATGTAAGGTATGTTGATGGGGCCGTGGGGTTTCTTTGCGGCGAGGGGGCCGTCGCACGAACCGTTGGCCTCTTCTGCGTGCGCGTTGCGCCAGAAGAAAAGGTTACCGAAGCGTCCCAGTGCGTGAGGGGTGTT
>CAZJBP010000127.1:0-10729 GCA_964544115.1 uncultured Victivallales bacterium
CCTTGATAGGCTGGGTGTGTAAGCACCGCGATGTGTTAAGCTAACCAGTACTAATCGGCCGTGTGGCTTGATCATTTTTTCTTTGTCTCGCGGTGAATGTTGTTTTACCTCACTCTATGTGGGTTGCCTTACCCGAAGCGGGTGGCAGCCATTTAACGTTTTTTCCCGGTGGTCATAGCGAGGCGGTAACACCCGTTCCCATTCCGAACACGGAAGTGAAGGGCCTCAGCGGCGAGAGTACTGCGGGGGTTTGCTCGTGGGAGAGTAGCACGCTGCCGGGGATTTTTTCCGAGAGCCTGTCGTTCGCGACAGGCTCTTTCTTTTTTTGTGCCCGCGACACGTGCTGCCTGCGAGGGAGCGCCAGGGCGGGTTCGCTTGTGTTGCGTTGAAGGCGCCCATGGTCAGCGATGAACCTGCGGCCTGCGTCAGTGGGATGCCATGACGTGGGCCTTCTCGGCTTCCGTCAGAGGTGTGGCGAGAAGGGTCAGGATGTCTTCGGTCAGAGTTGCGTCGACGTTTCTGGCTTGTGCCGCATAGCCCTCGGCCTGCTCGGTCGAGCCCATGCGCCGGGCCAGAGCGGAGCGGGTTGCCAGGCCGTCAGCACGGTCATCGGCTCCCTGAGCCCGGTTCAGGACCTGCAGAGCTTCTGGGAGTTGTCCGGCTCGCACTAAGAGCATCGCCCGGGTGAGGACCGCATTGGCGTTGCGCGGGTCGCGTTCCAGCGCACGTGAACAGGCCTCGTACGCCTCCAGGTTTCTATTGAGGCGGTGACAAACCACGCCCAGGTTGCTCCATGCCTGCGGGTCGTCCGGCCACCGCCGCGTATAGTTGGTCAGCACGGAGCGCGATCCCGCCAAATCCCCGTTGACGAACCGTACGGAGGCCAGCTGGAACAGCGCGTCGGGGTTGTTCTCGTCCAGCCTCAGGCTCTCGGCGATGTCGCTCGCCGCCCCGGCGGCATCGCCCTTGATGAGTCTTGCCTTGGACCGGAAGAAGAAGTCCCGGGCGTAGCTCTCGGGAGGAACTCCCACGCCGCCGAGAAAGGTGCCCGCCAGCATGAGACCCGCCAGGCCGTGCGTCAGGATCCGGATTCGGTGCCCCCCATAATCCGCGCGCCATCCGTGCGCCAGCGCTGCTCCGGCGAGCACGCACATCGGCGGCCAGAGGGGGATTCTGAACCGACCGTTGACAAAGAAAAGGACGATACCTGCGCCGAACGAACCGGACAGCGCAGCCAGCAGCAGGAGCAGAACCCGGTCGCCCCGTCGCCAGATGACGACAGCCCCGATCGGTGCCAGCCCCGCCAGCAGCCACCAGCGCACCGGAAGGCAGCGCAGGAGGCGCGACTCGTGCCGCAGCGTGAACGAGAAGGTCTTGTTGTTGGCAATCTCGCGATTCCACAGCATATACCCCGTCTTTCGGAGCATGAGACGAAGCCAATCGCCCGGCGCGGCGCGGATTTCATTGATTCCGCTCTGCTGCCAGTAGCGGGACACGGCCGCCGGATCGGGGCGCGGGGGCGCGGATGGGTGGATCCGCTGGTATTCCTGCTCGGCGTAGACGCGCACGGGGTCGTCATAGGGTCCCGCGTAGGAGACTGAGCGGTCCTGCACCGGCGTCATCCCATCGGCCCCGCCGCGATTCCCGAGGTAGAAGTTGATGCCACCGGCCGCAGTCAACACCTGGTACCGACCTGTCTGCAGAGCGTTGGCGAAACCGAACGGGAGCAAAGCCAGTATCGCGGCTGTTACCCAGATGCAGCAGGCGGTCGCGAGGGCGCGCCGGCCCGCGACGGCCGCGATGCCAGCGGCGGCGGCCATGGCCACGAACCACACCAGGACGTTGGGCCACGCCTGGACCCCCACTGCGGCCAGGGTGCCCGAAAGAGCCCAGTAGCGCCATGCCCCCCGCCGATCCGGATCGCGCGCCATGGCCATGGCCAGAATCGAGCCGCTGAGGACGAACGTCAGGAGCGTGGTGAGCAGCATTTCCCCCTCGAAGAACAGCGGCGGCGATGCCAGCGCGAAGACGCCGCCGGCCGCCAGTCCGGCCCTGGGGCTCCGCGCGGCCCGTGCGGCGGTGAGGGTGACGAAGACCGTCGTCAGCACGCCCAACCCGTGCTGGGTGAAAAGGACGAGGGGCCTCGCCAGTTCCGGTCCCGCCAGCAGGTAGCCCAGAGACATGAAGGCCGAGTACAGCAGGGGGCGAAAGCCGCCAAAGACGGTGAGGTCGCCTCCCGCAGCCAGGGTCTGAGCCACAAGGTCGTAGTAGCGCTCATCAAGCAGTGGGACCGCGAAGAAGGCGGAGCGAACGTGTTCCGACCAATAGGCGACCCGGATTACCAGTGCGAACAGGGCGACGTAACACAACCCCCGAGTAGACGGCAAAATGTTGGATTCCGACGCGTGCTGCTGCATGATCCGGTGCTCCCCCCCTTATCCCCCTGGGCGATAAGGCCGAAGTCCAGCAGAACGCGCACACGCTGTCAACGTCGGGATCGCGATAGGCATCGACTTTGGGCGGTCGGCGGCGGGTGAATTGGACTTGAGGCTGACAGGGGAGTGCGTGCCCGCTTGTTTAGGCTCCCCTCCCGCAGCCTTTCGCGTTTGGGGTTGAGGGGATGTCGCTCGCCCACCAGATCATGGGCCATAAACCTGAGCGTTGGGCATTAAACGTTGGGCGTTGAGCGTTCTTTCGGTCTTCCGGAACGCAGTGAGGGATCTCACTTCGCTTTCACGACCCTTCTCAGATCCCTCACTGCGTTCGGGATGACCGCGCGAGGACGACGACGACGACGAGGGGAATGCTGCCCCCGACTCATGACCGGTAGGCGGCGCGGCACGGGTAGGAGCCGGCCACCCGCAGATAGGTGGAGACCTTGCGGACACCGGCGAGGGCGCGCAGAACCTTCGGCTCCGCCGTTCCGCCCTCGATATCCACCAGAAAGGCGTACTCGCGCGGGCATCCCCGGATCGGGCGTGACACGATGCGCGACAGGTTGACGTCGTGCCGCCGGAACTGATCGAGAAACGTGCACAGGCTCCCGGGGGTGTTCGGGATCTTGGCGGAAAGGGTGGTCTTGGCGGCCCGGGCGATGGGCCGCTTCCGGCCGGAGACAACGAGAAACGACGTCAGGTTCGGGGTGTCCGCCTCCACCGGGTAATGCAGAATGTCCAGCCCGTACATCCGGGCCAGATGACGGCTTCCGAGGGCCACCGAGCCGGTCTCGGCCGCAGACCAGAGCGCGGCCACGGCCGTGCTCGCGACGACTTTCTTCTCCACCTTGGGGAGGTGCTTCTTGATCCACGGCGCGCAGTGCTCCAGCGGCGCGAAGTGGCTGTACAACAGCTTGGGTTTCTCGTTGTGCCGCCCGATCAGCGCCAGCGTCACCAGGAGCGAGAGCTCCTCCTCGATGTGGATGCGCGGCTTGTTGGCGAGCAGGATGTCGACGGTTTCCAGGATGGCGCCGCCGGAGGAATTCTCGATCGGGACTACGCCGCGCGCGTCGCGCGACCGGGCCACGTGCTGGCACACGTCGCGGATCGTGGGCAGGGGAATCAGCCGGCTGCGCGACCCGAATCGCTTCTCGGCGACCAGGTGCGAGTAGGTTCCGCGCGGTCCGAGAAACGCAACTTCGACGGCGGGCATGACGGTTTTTCCTCCTTGGACGCGGTGCGATCTGCTATACGGTATCGCACGTTCACGGTACCAGCGCCTGCCGTTGCGGTGAAGCACAAACTCGGCGCCGTCGCGGGAGGGGCGATATGCCGGACACCTTTGTCAGCACGGCGAAGCGGGATCAGCTGCTGCGCCGCCTGCGTCGCCTCGGCATCGTGGAGTCCGACCTCGACGAGACGTTTGTCCTCGGCTCCGGCAGCGGCGGCCAGAAGATCAACAAGACCTCGTCCTGCGTCCGCCTGGTGCATCGCCCCACCGGCATCGACGTCAAGTGCCAGGCGTCCCGCTCGCGCGAGCTCAACCGGCACCTCGCCCGCCGCGACCTGTGCGACCGCATCGAGGAGCGCGTGCTGGGCGAAGCCAGCCGCCGCCAGCAGGAGGCCGAGCGCATCCGCCGCCAGAAGCGCCGCCGCTCCCGCCGCCAGAAGGAGCGCATGCTGGAGGACAAGCACCACCACGCCGAGAAGAAGCAGCAGCGCAAGCGGGTGGGGGGAGACTGACGGGTGGCACGGGAGTCCTACAGTCTTGACCTGGCGAAGGCGCTGAGGCAGCGGATCCGGGAGGCCGGCCTGTTGGCGCCGTTCCGGCCCTCGCGCCATGAGGAGGGCGACGTCCTCGACCTGCCGTTCACCACCGTGTGGCCCGAGGTGGAGGGCCGCGGCCGGTTCCGCATCGAGCGCTACGTCGGCGGCGGCTTTGCCGGCCAGGTGTACCGGTGCGTCGTGGAGTCGCTAGACCTGCCGGCCGAAGGGGCGCAGTGCGGGCTGCGGGCCGGTATGCGGTGCGCGGTGAAGGTGATGCGCCCGGCCAGCCGGTTTGCAACGACCTTCCGGGGCGCCCTCTACCGGATCGGGTTCCAGGCGCCGTTCAGCGCGGAGGTCCTGGCGTCGGCCTCCCGCGCGGGCCTGCTGTGGCAGAAGGCGGCCCGGGCCGGAGCCGCCATCGAGTTTGACGACGCGGCCGCAGTCACGGACGTCTTCGCCTCGTTCTTCGACGCCGACATCGGCGCGCACGGTGAGATCCGGGAGTGGGTGGAGGGGCGGGTCTGGAGGCTCGAATCCGACACGCACCCCGCGCGGCGCCGCGACTGGCGCCAGGTCGACCCCCGCGCGACCGGCAGCCCCGAGTTCGTGGCCAAGCGCCAGTTCATGCATCGCTTCGTGCGCCTCCTGCATGCCATCGGGGCGCCGGAGCTGGCGCGGCAGTACGAGTGGTGGACGATGAAGAGCCAGCCCAACGTGCTCAAGCGGGCGGGGTTCGACGGCGACCCGGCGCGCGGCCTGTGCGCCGTGGACTTCCGCGCGGGGCTGGTCCTGCTGCCGTTCCTCCCGATGAGCCCCCGCGACGTGGGCCTGATCTTCGAGGGCCTGTTCCGCGGGTCGCTCGTCCAGTTCGACCGCGGGGACTTCGGCGCGCTGCGCCGCTATGCCGCGGCCCATCCGGAGGTGTTCGCCCCGCTGGCCCCCATGATCGACGCGCTCGAGGGCTATGACCGCGCGTACCGTCGCTCCCTGCCGGACCTGTCGCACCAGGGGCTGCGCCTCCTGGTGGATGGCCGCCTGCGGACGGATGTCCGCCGCGGGCTCGCCGCCGGCTACGTCTGCGCCGGACTGGCATCGCCCTCGTTCGCGCAGCGCCTGTCGGACCACCCTCTGCGGTTCGCTGCGTTCTGGGCCCTGGGTTGCGTTCCTCTGCTTGGAAACCTGCTGCGCCGGCTGTGGGCGGTGCCCGCCTATCGCGCGCACTGGGGCCGCCTGCTGACCGACGCGCGCTATTTCGGTGCCGTGCGCCGGGTGGGCGTGTGGACGCGCCTGATCGGCTGGCTGCGCGCCGGGCGCTGCGGCGAGGCGCGCGCCGGCTGGCTGGCCGAGCGGCCGATGATGTTCTGGCTGACGCGGCTGACGCTCGGCCTGCTCCCCATCGGCCTGCACCGCGCCCTGGCGGAGCCCTCCTACGCCCTCGCCCGCCTCTCCGCGGGATGGGGCTTCGTCCGCTCGTTCTATGCGGACGCCGACTTCCGTGAGCGCTGGCTGACCGACATCGTGGAGCAGAGCCACGCCGAGGGCGCCCTCGACGATACCGCCCGCGACGCCATCCTCGCGCAGGCCCGCGATCCCTTCATCGCCAAGTACCTCAAGTGCCTCGCCGTCCACTTCGCCACGCTGCCGGTCTCGGAAATCACCTATGCCATGGTGAGCGGCCTGGCGGTCGGGGTGGCCCTGGCGTCGGGCCGGGGATGGACCGTGGCGGGCACCTGGGTGGCAACCGCCATCGCGGCGTTCGTGAGTTTTCCGATTTCGCCGGGCTCGCTCTGCCGCGGCACCTACGTGGTGTTCCTGATGGTGCGCGAGCGTGAGGTCCGCAACTACGCCGTGGCCGCCTCGCTGTCCTTCCTCAAGATCGTCGGCTACCTCGCGTTTCCCATCCAGATGGCCGCCACCTACCCGGCGATGGCGCAGTTCCTGGCCGGCCGCTGGGCCGAGGGCACGGTGCATCTGGTGCCGGTGTTCGGCGAAAGCGGGGCGCTGCTGGAACACATGGTGTTCGACCTGTTCTTCAACCGCACCCGGATCCTCGGCGCGCGCATTTCCCGGCATCTGCCCGTGCTGCTGACCACGTGGATGGCGCTGGGCCTCGGCGGGCTGCTGCTGGCCTACGGCCTGACCGGCGGCGGCTGGGGCCTGCACGCAACCGTCGACCGGTGGCTGCTCGTGATCTGCGCCTTCGTCCTGCCGCGCATGGTGCTCTATCCGCTGCTCCACCGTCGCCGGACGTGACCGCCGGGCGCACGCTGCCGAAGGGAGGCGAGATGCGTCCGGAGCTGCACCCGTTCCTGATTCACTGCAGCCAGATGGCGTACAGCGAGAAGTTCATGCGGTCATTCGTCCGGGCCAACGAACTCTTTGGCGATCTTCCGACCGTGTCCCTCTCCGGTGCGCCGGCGGATGGCCCTGCGGGCTCGGGTTCCGCCTCGACCGCTTCAGGCATGGTGGAGGAGTTGGCCGGAACGGAACGGGCGCTCTTTGTGGGCCTTGAAAAAGTGCGCGCGTGGCGTGAAGCCAATACCCTTGCGGTGGGAATCCGGTTCTCGCGGCCGCTGACCGGGCGCAGGTTCGGTCCGCCGCAGCGTCACGGGTCCCGGCCTCAACCCTCACCCTTCGTGTGTTAAACCCGTGGGAGTAGGGTGTTACCGCATGTGCGCCGGGCCAACTTTCTGGGAATCATTATGGGGCGGCGGCCTGTTTCTCACATCGTGCGACTATTCTGCGAGGGATTCCGCGAAGGACGACGTTTACCCTGTGGAGAGGCAAACCACTGAAACAGGGGAAAAGACAATGAAGATGACATGGAGCGTTGCGGGTGTGGCATTGGTGATGATGGCGGGCGGGATGGTTCGGGGGCAGGAGGCCCTGGGTGCTGGACAGGCGGCGGACGCGCAGGCGGCGAAGAAGCAGACGGTCTGCCCCGTCATGGGCGGCGAAGTGAACACGAGCATCTTTGCGGACGCCAACGGCAAGCGCGTCTACTTCTGCTGCAACGGTTGCCCGGCGGCCTTCAAGAAGGATCCTGCGAAGTACATCGCCAAGCTGGAGAAGGACGGGGTCACGCTGGACAAGGCGCCCGCGGCGGACGAGGCGACAAAGAAGCCGGCCCAGAATGGGCCCGCGGCGGCAACCGAAGGTGGCTGCTGCAAATAGAGCGCGGCCGTCGGATGTTCCAGGGGAGGCGGACGCCATGGAGACGCAACGAAACGGAGGCGCAGGAAGCCGCTGCCGCCCTTGGCCTGCGCTGGGCCTAGCCGTTTGCGTCGGGTTGTTGGCGGGATCCGGGACCTCACAGGCTCAGGCTCCGGCAGGGACGTCGGCCGCCCCGGAGCTCACTCTCAACGCGGTTGTGGAGATTGCGGTTCGTGAGAACCCCGACCTGAAGAGCCTGCGCGCCAAGTGGGAGGCGATGCAGGAGCGCCCGGCGCAGGCCGGGACCCTGGCCAACCCGATGTTGACCTACAGCGGCATGGACGCAACGGGCGGCGGCTCGTGGCCCGACACCAATGAGAAGCGCGTGATGGTGCAGCAGGAGTTTCCCTGGTTCGGCAAGCGCGCGCTGCGGGAGGGGGTTGCCGCCAAGGACGCGGAGGCCATGAAGCTGGAGCTCGACGCCATGACCCGCGACGTGGTGATGCGGGTCAAGGAGCGCTACTACGAACTTCATGCCGTGCAACAGGTGATCGCCATTACAGGGGAAGAGGAAGAGGTCGTGCGGCGTGTCGAGCGCACGGCCGAGTCGATGTACGCCGTGGGGGCGCGAGAGCAGGTGGATGTGCTCAAGGCGCAGGCGGAGATCACCCTGCTGAAGCAGAAGCTCGTGGATCTCCAGGCGCAGGAGGCCACCCTCCACGCCAGGCTGAACACGCTGATGAACCGCGGCGCGGCCCTCCCGCTGGGCGCGGCCGTCACCCCGCCGGAGCCCGCGGTCGGCGGCAGCGCAGAGGCCCGCTTGGCGCTTGCGGCCGCAGGGCGGCCCGAGGTCCTGGCGGCGCAAGCGCAGGTCGAGCGGTACGAGCTGGAACGGAAGCTGATGGCGAAGGAGTCCGTGCCGGACTACAAGCTCGGCCTCGAGTACCGCGACGTCGGCGACAGCGATGACATGGTGATGTTCACCGTCAGCGTAGACCTGCCGCTGTGGCGGTCGAAATACCGCTCCGGCGTACGGGAAGCGGAAAAGATGCGCGACTCCAGCGAGGCGGCGCGAGAGGTCGCGGAGCGGCAAAGCGATCTCGACGTGCAGGTGGCCGCCCTCAATCTCCAGGCCGCCCGGAGGACGCTCACGCTCTACCGTTCCGAGCTCATTCCCCAGGCCGAGGCGCGCTTCAGCGCCAGCGAGGCCGGCTACCGGACGGGCAAAGTGGATTTCATGGACCTGCTCGAAAGCGAGCGGTTCCTGCTGGGCGCGAAAACCATGGCCGCGATGGCGGAGGGCATGGTGGGCATGCAGGCTGCGCGGCTGGAGTGGGCATCGGGGGTTGACGCTGCGGGTGAAACCGCCGGCGTGACCGGGAGGAAGTAGCATGAAGAAGAAAGCCGCCTTCGCCTTGGGGGTGGGCCTGGTGGCCGGCCTCATCGTCGGCAGAGGTTGCGGGCTGCGGCCAAAGGACCGGACGGGAATCGAAGACACGCGCGGTGGCCAGGCGGAAACCCAGGCGGAAACCTGGACCTGCTCGATGCACCCCCAGATCCGCCTGCCCAGGCCGGGGAAGTGCCCGATCTGCGAGATGCCCCTTATTGTCGCGGCAACCGCGCAAACCGGTTCGGGAGGAGAACCCATGCTCCAGCTCTCTGATCACGCCCTGGCGATGGCGAGCGTGGAGACCACGCCGGTGACCAGGCGGAAGCTTTCCCGAGAACTGCGGGCGGTCGGGAAGATTCAATACAGCGAGTCGGCGCTGGCAACAATCACCGCGCGCATCGATGGCTACGCCGAACGTCTGTTCGTCGACTTCACTGGCGTCGAAATCAAAGCCGGTGACCACCTTGCCGAAGTTTACAGCCCTGAGTTGCTTGTCGCCCAGCAGGAATTGCTGATCGCCCTTCGAAGTGGCGCGGCCGGACAGGTCGTGCCGCTGGCAGAGATGGCCAAAGTCAAACTGCAGCGATGGGGCCTCACCAAGGACCAGATCGCCGGATTGGTCGAGAAGAACGCCATCACCGACCGCATCACGCTATACTCGCCCATTCAGGGCACGGTCATCGAGAAGTCGATCGTGCAGAACAGCGCGTTCAAGGCCGGCGATGCGCTCTACCGCGTCGCCAATCTCGACACCGTGTGGGTGTACCTCGACATCTACGAGGTTGACCTCCCATGGGTCCGCTACGGGCAACGGGTGGAAATTGCCACCGAGGCCATCCCGGGGCGCCTGTTCGACGGACGGGTCACGTTCGTGCAGCCCATCGTGAGTGAGGATACCCGCACCGTTCGGATCCCGGTCCATGTGGAGAATAGGGACCATGCACTCAAACCAGGTATGTTCGTGAGCGCGGTGATCCGGTCGGAGCTGGCCAGCGACGGCCGGGCCGCGCCCACGGGCGTCGAGGGCAAGTTCTCCTGTCCGATGCACCCGGAGGTGCTCATCGATCACGCCGGCAAGTGCCCGGCCTGCGGAATGCCGCTGGAACGGATTCCCGGGCTGGAGCGGGCCGTTGCCAAGCATGATGCCCACGCCGAACATGCCGCCCCGCCCGCCACCGCCGCATCGGCCAAGTATTTCTGCACCATGAAGTGCGAGGGCGAAAAGACCTATGACAAGGCGGGCAATTGTCCTGTCTGCAACATGAAACTGCAGCCGGTACCGGCTGCAGCGCCCGAAGCCGGAGATGGGCTGCTCGCGGTGCCGGCTAGTGCGGTGCTCGACAGCGGGACACGGCGGATTGTTTACGTCGAGACCTCCCGCGGATTGTTCGAGGCGCGCGAGGTCGTTCTGGGACCTCGCACGTCCGAGTTCTTCCCGGTGCTCAAAGGCGTGGCCGAAGGCGAGCGCGTGGTGACCCGCGGTGGATTCCTCATCGACAGCCAGTTCCAGATCTCTGGGCACCCGAGCCTGTTCTATCCGGGCGGCCTGATGGCCGCACAGACGAATTCAGCCGACGGAGGGAGCGCCGCCGCGGCATTGCCTGGCGGCGGCGCGATCCGGCACCTGCACTGAGGGGACATGTGGACATGGTCAACCTGCTCATACGCTGGTGCCTCAAGAACCCATTCCTGATGGTTCTCATCACCGCCGGGCTGTGCGTGGGCGGATACTTCGCCGTCGTGCGCACACCGGTTGACGCGATCCCGGACATCGGCGAGAAGCAGGTCATCGTTTACGCTGACTGGCCGGGCCGCAGCCCGCAGGACGTGGACGACCAGGTCACGTTCCCTCTCACAACCAGCCTGACGGGTACGCCTGGCGTGAAAGCGATCCGCTCGATGTCGGGCTTTGGCTTCTCGATGGTCTTTGTCATCTTCAAGGACAATGTGGACTACTACTGGGCCCGCTCGCGCGTGCTGGAGC
>CAZJBP010000128.1:0-10676 GCA_964544115.1 uncultured Victivallales bacterium
CCGCAGATTTCCTTCAGCGGCTCGGTGACCAGCCCCTTGCGGCCGTACGAGCCGTCATCCGTGCAGATGATGAGCTCGTCGGCCAGCGCCCGCATGCGGTCCTCGAGGATCAGCAGGCTGCGCGTGCGGGCGCCCATGATGACGATCAGCCGGTTGCCGGCGGCCTTCATCCCCTGGGCAACCGGGTGCAGCGGCGCGACGCCGATGCCGCCGCCCACGCAGACCACGGTACCGAACCGCTCGATGTGCGTGGGCTTCCCCAGCGGGCCCACCAGGTTCTCGATGCTGTCGCCCACGCTGAGGTGCGACAGGCGGTGCGTCGTCTTGCCCACCGCCTGGAAGACGAGCGTGATCGAGCCCTCGGCGGGATCCGCGTCCGCAATCGTCAGCGGGATCCGCTCGCCGAACTCGGTGTCCAGCTGCACGATCACAAACTGGCCCGGCTTGCGCTCCGCGGCAATCAGGGGCGCTTCCACCCGCATCAGGAACACTTCATCGGAAAGCTGCTGCCTGGCCAGTATCCGGTTCATCGAGCACACCCCTCTACAAATTCCTGAGCCGCTCCGGCAGCTCCTCGTATCGGAACAGCCGGTTGTATTCCATCAGCCCTGACAACGCGCGCGGCTGAACCCTCAGCCCGCGCTCGGCAAGAATCGCAATCGGGTTCAGCCCCCCGACGATGACGGCCGCCACGCGACCATCGCCGACGGGGATGTCCATCAGCGTCTGGCCGGGCATGCCCAGCGCCAGCAGCGCGCCGAGGCCGATCTCGTCCATCCGGTCACACAGCGACTGCACCAGGTCGCGGCTGCGGGCGGGAAACTCCCGGAAGCTGGCGCCGATGCGCCCCACCCCGCCCGAGATGGCCCCGTGGTAGTCCGTCATCCCGCTGCGGATGAACACCTCCAGGGGATCAATGCTGGTCCCGTCATAACAGATGATTTCCGAAAAGCGCGTCGCCCGGTCGCCGTCGAGTTCCACCAGCCCGCCGAAGCGCGAGTGCGTCGGCACGCCGTGCTTGAGCAGCACGCCGTTGACCGTCACCGAGCAGACCGTGCAGAACCCCACCCTTCCCTCCGGCACGACGACGTCGCCCATGCGCTCGCCCGGGGAGAGCAGGCACGCAAGGTGCCCCATCGCGTAGCCCTTGGCGAACACCGAGCAGACATCGTCGATGCACGAGGACAGCGCGTCGCGGTCCGCGAGCGAGACGTTCACCACCACGCCGCCCGAACGGCGATGCAGGTCGAACGTCATCGCGAACGTCATTTCATCGATGCGCGAGGACAGGAACCCCACGCGCTGCAGCGTCTGGCCCGCCTGCAGCTCGTCGCGCCCGCGCTCGGTCAGCACGCGCCCCTGCCTACGCCCCAGGCTCTGGGTCAGGCCCTGCCGGTCCATGTCCAGCAAGTAGAGCCGAACCGCCCTCTCGCTGACGTCCTGTCCGGCACGCGCCAGCGCCGCAGCCACCTGTGCCGACGTCAGCGGGGCCTCGTGCCCCCGCATCACCCGCAGGACGGACAACACCTTTTCGCGCTTGGGATCTGACATACTCACCCCACACCCGATGTCCGGAACACGCCTGCCCCCAAGGTGAACACCGGGCCCTAACCAAACAGGGGCAAGAGGATACACATCCCGAATTGCAGTGGCAAGCATACGCAAATTGAATTGGCAATCAATGCCAATTCAAAAACCTGAAAGCACTCATATGAAGACACGCTAAATACTCAACACAGCAGCAATCAGCAAATTTCGCCTTGCACCGCCTATGCTTTCGTGAATATCGTTCGGTCCATTGCCGCTTGGGCGGCACACGGTTGCCGCAACACACTCTAAACATAGCCGTTAAAACGGAGGCTCCGGCAGTTGGGTCGGAGTGAACCGTACTCGCGGCCGGGTTTAGGGGACGAGGTGAGGTCCAGGTATGCATCCCTACGTACAGCGAGTTCTCGAGCGGGTTCGTCAGCGCAATGCCGGCGAGGTCGAATTTCTCCAAGCGGTCGAGGAGGTCTTCACCTCCCTCGGGCCGGTCATCGAGCGCAATCGTCAGTATGAGGAGGCCAACATCCTCGAGCGCATCGTCGAGCCCGAGCGCATGCTTGCGTTCCGCGTGCCGTGGACGGATGACCGCAACCGCGTGCAGGTCAACCGCGGCTTCCGCATCGAGTTCAACAGCGCCATCGGCCCGTACAAGGGCGGGCTGCGATTCCACCCGAGCGTGAACCAGAGCATTCTCAAGTTCCTGGGCTTCGAACAGGTCTTCAAGAACTCGCTGACGACGCTGCCCATGGGCGGCGGCAAGGGCGGAGCGGACTTCGACCCGAAGGGCAAGAGCGACGCCGAGGTCATGCGGTTCTGCCAGAGCTTCATGACGGAACTGCAGCGCCACATCGGCCCGGACACGGACGTGCCCGCGGGCGACATCGGCGTGGGTGGCCGCGAGATCGGCTTCATGTTCGGCCAGTACAAGCGCCTGCGCAACGAGTTCACCGGCGTGCTGACGGGCAAGGGCCTGAAGTGGGGCGGCAGCCTGATCCGCCCGGAGGCCACCGGCTACGGCGCGGTGTTCTTCGCCGAGGAAATGCTCAAGACCCGCAACGAGAGCTTCAAGGGCAAGGTCTGCACCGTCTCGGGCTCGGGCAACGTGGCCCAGTACACGGTGGAGAAGCTCAACCAGCTCGGAGCCAAGGTCGTGAGCCTCTCGGACTCGACCGGCACGATTCATGACAAGAACGGCATCGACGCCGACAAGCTGGCGTTCGTGCTGGATCTCAAGAACGTGCGCCGCGGCCGCATCAAGGACTACGCGACGAAGTTCCAGTGCGAGTATCTCGAGGGCCAGCGCCCCTGGGGCATCCCCTGCCAGTGCGCGTTCCCCAGCGCCACGCAGAACGAGATCTCGGGCGACGACGCGCGCGCGCTGGTGAAGAACGGCTGCTACGTGGTGGCCGAGGGCGCCAACATGCCGAGCACGCCGGAGGCGGTGGACCTGTTCGTGGAGAAGAAGATCCTCTACGGGCCGGGCAAAGCGGCCAACGCCGGCGGCGTGGCCACGTCGGGCCTGGAGATGAGCCAGAACTCGATGCGGTTGAACTGGTCCCGCGAAGAGGTCGAGGACAAGCTGCACACGATCATGGTCAACATCCACAGCAACTGCTTCGAGACGGCGAAGGCATACGGGCAGCCCGGCAACTACGTCATGGGCGCCAACATCGCCGGCTTCGTCAAGGTGGCCGACGCGATGCTGGACCAGGGCGTGGTCTGATCGCACACAGGCTCAGGCCTGGAGCACACACGCGGCGGGCGGCAACGCCCGCCGCGTTTCTCTTTTTTGAAGTCGACCCCGCCGCTCCGGGCGGCTAACGTCCCCCGCCCGTGCATCGGGACGAGTGGGCGGCGAGGGGCCGCCGCCTCGCCTCCCTGGAACCAGGCTGCGTGAGCGTCATCCGGGAAATCTATCCATACCTACGGCCGTACCGGCGGCGCATCGCGCTGGCCGTCCTCGGCACGCTGGCGTTCAACCTCCTCGCCCTGCTGCCCCCGCTGGTCTATCGCCGCCTGGTGGACGACGTCGTGAAGGCCGGGCAATGGCACCTGCTGGTGCCCGTGCTGCTGGTCTACGGCCTGCTTCCCCTCCTGATCAACGTGGTCAACTTCGGGAACGTTCTCAACATCGTGTTCGTCGGCACGCGGCTGGTCTCCGACGTGCGCAACGCGATGTACCAGCTGATCCTCCGCCTGAGCATGCGCTACCACGGCACGACCTCGGCGGGTGCCGTGATCACCCGGCTCATGGGCGACGTCAACACCGTGCAGCAGCTGGTCAGCGGCCAGACCATCCAGCTGGTCGGCGACATCGTCGTGTTTCTCTTTTCCATCAGCGTGGCGTTTTCCATCAACACCCAGCTCGCGCTGATTCTCCTCGTGGTCGTCGCGCTGTACGTCTCGGCCTACCGCCTCTTCGGCCGCCGCATCCGTGCCGCCACCGAGGCATCGCGATCCCTGAGCGAGAACCTGACGACGCGGCTGCAGGAAACGATCTCCGGGGTGCGCCAGGTCCGGATCTACAACCGCGAAGCCGACGAGCGGCGGCTGTTCCTCGATCGCAGCGCCGAGGTGATGGACCACGCCGTGCGCAGCGGCATTAATTCCGTCGGCCTCGGCGCCACCTGCGGCGTTGTGGCCGGCTACGGCTCGACGGTGATCTACGGGCTGGCAGCCGCCTACGTGCTGACGACGCCGATGACGCTCGGAGACCTGCTCGCCCTCAACAGCTACGTCTGGATGGTGCTGCATCCGGCCCTGCGGCTGACCTCCTTTGCCGGCGAGTTCGCCCAGATCGGCGTCTCGATCGAGCGCATCTCTGAAGTCCTCCGCGAAGTGCCCGAGATTCGCTCCGCGCCCGACGCGCCGCCGATTCACGCCCCCTCGGGCCGCGTGGAGTTCTGCGCCGTGGACTTCGCCTACAAGCCCGACGAGCCGCTCTTCCGCGGCCTCAGCCTCTCCGTCGCGCCGGGCAAGACCGTGGCGCTGGTGGGCCACACCGGCTGCGGCAAGAGCACGCTGACCTCCTTGCTGATGCGGTTCTGGGACCCGCAGGGCGGCTGCGTCCGGATCGACGGCACCGACATCCGCTCGGTCCGGCTGAACAGCCTGCGTGAGTTGTTCGGCGTGGTCCTTCAGAACCCGATCGTCTTCGACGGCTCCATCGCCGAGAACATCGCCTACGGCCGCCCGGAGGCGAGCCGCGCCGAGATCGAGGCCGCGGCGGAGGCGGCCGAAATCACGGAGTTCGCGTCGCGCCTGCCGCAGGGGCTCGACACGGTCCTCGGCACCTACGGCGTCAAACTCTCCCTCGGCGAGAAGCAGCGGGTGAGCATCGCGCGCGCGGTCGTGAAGAATCCGCGCATCCTCGTGATGGACGAGGCGACCAGCTCGCTGGACAGCGAGTGCGAGGCGCTGATCCAGCGCGCGATTTCCCGTGCGCTGAAAGGCCGAACGAGCTTCGTCGTGGCCCACCGCCTCTCGACCATCGTCGCGGCCGACCTCATCGTCGTGCTCGACGCGGGCCGCATCATGGAGACCGGACGCCACGACGAGCTGATGGCCGTCGAGAACGGGCGCTACCGGAAGCTGTACGACGAGATGCGGGGCGCGGCGGAGCCCGGGGGAGGTGCCACGTGAGCCCTCCCCGCCGCTCCGCATCCGACCGCGCCCGCGAGGTGCGCGACCGCATCCTGACCGACACGCAGGAGATGACCGACTCCGATAGCGGCGACGTGGGCCGCTTCATTCGTGTCTACCTGCGGCCGCACGCGGCATCCCTGTGCGTCACGGTGGCCGTGATGGCCGTGTGGGCTCTGGTGCCGATGGGCTTCCCGCTCACCCACCAGCGCCTGATCGACAATATCCTCGCCGCGGCCGACGCGCCGGGAGGCGTGTCCCCGGGCTCGCTGCCACACCTCATGGCCGGCGTCTGGTGGGTGTTCTGGGCCAACATCGGGCTGCACACGCTCAACCTGCTGTGCCACCTCTCCACGTCGTACCTCCAGCTGCGCACCGGACGATCGCTCGCCCTGCGCCTGCGGGAGCACCTGTACCACAAGCTCGACACGCTGCAGGTCGGCTTTCACGAGCAGACGCAGACCGGGCGCATCGTCAGCCGCATCCAGCACGACGTCAGCGTGGTTCAGAACGCGGCGTCGGGCAACATCGCCAGCCTGCTCATCGAACCCTTCAAGCTGGTCGCCGGGCTGACCGTGCTGTTCGTGATGAATTGGCGGCTCACGCTGCTGCTCGTGGCGGTGCTCCCGATCTACGCGCTGATCTTCGTGCGGCTGCGCCCGCTGATCCGCCGGAACAGCAACGCCCAGAGCCGCGTCAACTCGCGCCTGTACGGGCTGGTCGACGAGCGCCTGTCGGCCATCACGCTGGTCAAGGCCTTCGCGCAGGAGCGCCGGGAGCTGGCCCGCTTCTCGCGGACGGTCAACGAGGGCGTGAGGCTGGCGCTGTTCGAGCCGCTTTACACCCAGGGCCTTTCCCTCGCGTCGTCCACGATCACGGCGGTGACCTCGGGCCTGGTCCTCTTCGTGGGCCTCGCGGCCGTGAGGGACGCGCGCCTCGGGATGACGCTGGGCTCGGTGGTCGCCTACCTGCAGATCGCGAACTATATGTTCCAGCCGATCCAGATCCTGACCAACGCCATGACCAGCATCCAGGGCAGCCTGGTCTCGCTGCGGCGCGTCTTTGCCCTGCTCGATCAGCGCGAGGACTTCGCGCCCGGCCATGTCCAGCTGCGCGGCATCCGCGGCAAGATCCACTTCGACCACGTCTCGTTCACGTATCCCCATCAGGAGCGGCCGGCCCTGGACGATGTCAACCTGCTCATCCACCCCGGCGAACGCATTGCCGTCATGGGCCCCTCAGGCTCCGGCAAGAGCACGCTGTTCCAGCTGCTGCTGGACTTTTACCGGCCGCAGGAGGGCGCCGTGCGCATCGACGACATCGACCTGGTCGACGCCGAACTGGCCTCGGTGCGCCGCCACATCCGCCTCGTTCAGCAGGAGGCCTTCATCTTCTCCGGGACCCTGCGCGAGAACATCGCGTACGGCTACCCCAACGCCCGCCAGGACGACATCGAAGAAGCCGCCCGGATGGCGGAACTTCATGCGTTCATCCGCGAGCTGCCCGACGGCTACGACACGGTCGTCGGCGCCCGCGGCATGTCGCTATCCGGCGGCCAGCGGCAGCGCCTGGCCCTGGCCACCGCGCTGCTGACCGACCCCGAGGTGCTGCTGCTGGACGACACGACCAGCGCCCTGGATGCCGAGACCGAGGCACGCATCCGCACCACGCTGGCCCACGCGTTCAAGGGCCGCACGGGCCTGATCATCACCCACCGCGTGGCCACGGCCCGGGACTGCGACCGTATCGTCGTGCTTGAGCAGGGGCGCATCACCCAGGTGGGCACGCACCGCCAGCTGTCCGGATCCGGCTTCTACGGCCGGATCTGCGCCCAGCAGTCGGGCCGCTGAGGCGTCCATTGACATTGCCCGCGCGCCGGTGCCATCATCCCGCGCCATGGACACGGCGCAACCGAGCTTTGCATCCGACCCCGACGGCAGGCCGCCGACCGGCGACCTCCTCTCCGCCCTGACCCCGCGGGGGCACGAGTACTATATGGACCAGGCGTTGCGCCAGGCGCGCCGGGCGGCTGAAGCCGGCGAGGTCCCCACCGGGTGCGTCATCGCGGGCCCTCCCGGCGAGGACGGGGCGCGTGCCATCATCGGCCGCGCCCACAACCAGGTCGAACTGCTGAAGGACCCCACGGCGCACGCGGAGATGATTGCGATCACGCAGGCCGCGTCGGCTCTCGGAGACTGGCGGCTGGAAGACACCGTGCTCTACGTCACCAAGGAACCCTGCTCGATGTGCGCGGGGGCCATCATTCTCGCCCGCGTGCCCCTCGTCGTCTACGGATGCCCAGACCCGAAGCGCGGCGGGAACTCCGTCTTCAGCATCCTGAACCACCCCGGGTTGAACCACCGCTGCGAGGTGGTCGCCGGCGTGCGCGAGGGCGAGTGCCGGGACGTGCTGCAGGCGTTCTTTGCCGAACGGCGCCGCGAGCCGGCGGAGTAACTTGCCCCCACCCCGCACCCGCAGCGATCAGCGGCTTTCGTTGAACGGGCAGACGGCGTCGATCGTGTCCGCGCCCGCCAGCAGCATGATGAGCCGGTCGACGCCCAGGGCCACTCCGCCGCACGGGGGCATGTCGGCCAGCGCCGCCAGGAACTCCTCATCGATGGCGTACACGTCCCGTCCGTCCTCGCGGCGCAGGCGCGCGCAGGCCTCGAACCGCCGTCGCTGCTCAACAGGATCGGTCAGCTCAGAGTAGGCATTCGCCAGCTCCAGCCCCCCGGCGTAAAGCTCCCAGCGCTCCGCCACCGTCGCGCCTCCGGAGTCCGTGCGACAGCGCGCCAGGGCAGCCGCCTCACGCGGGTAGTCGATCAAGACCACCGGCCTGTCCGTGGGAAGGGCCGGTTCCACCCGCTGCACCAGATCCAGGTCGAACCGGTCGGCGTCATACGCGGCCACGGGATCCCACCCGGCGAAGCGCCCGAACGCCTCGCGCACGCTCAGAACGTGCCACGGTGCAGCCACGTCCAACGGCGCCCCGCCCTCGCGCGCCGGCAGGCGACAGGAGCCCGTCGCGCCTTCCGCCACGGCCTGCAGCAGGCCGCGCGTCTCCTCCAGCACGCCGCGATAATCGGTGTCCGCGCAGTACCATTCGAGCATCGTGTATTCGGGGCGATGGCGGCTGCCGCGCTCGCCACGGCGGAAGCAGGGCCCGACCTGGAAGATCCGGCGGGCGCCCGCGGCCAGCAGGCGCTTCATGTGCAGTTCCGGAGAGGTGCGCAGGAAGGCCTCGCCTGATGGCTCGGCGTCGATGTGGGGTTCCAGGGCCGGCTTTCTCACCCGGACGGGCGTCTCGACTTCGAGATAGTCGCGGGAAATGAAATAGCCGCGGACGGCCTGAAGCGCCCGGTGGCGCAGGGCCAGGAGTTCGGTAAGCGACAAAGGCTTCATTCGCCGCGCCGCCTCAGTTCCGCGGCGCCACGGGCCGCGAGAGATTCACTTCTTCGCCACGCGGTCGGCGTACTCGTACGTGCGCGTATCGATCCGCACCACGTCGCCCTCGTTGACAAACAGCGGCACCGCCACCTCGAACCCGCCATCGAGCTTCGCCGGCTTCTGTACGTTGGTGGCGGTGTTGCCGCGGGCGCCGGGCTCGGTGTAGACGACGCGCTTCTCGACAAACGTCGGCAGCGTAACCGCCACGGGCTGGTTGTTGAAGAAGAGCACGTCGACCTTGATGTCCTCGATGAGGAAGAACCGGGCGTCCCCGAGCACCTCGCCGCTGATGAGAATCTGCTCGTAGTCGCTGTCGAGAAACACGTAGTGGTCGCTTTCGGCGTACGAATACGTCATCGACCGCTCGGACAGGTCCGGCTTGTCGATGACGTCGTTCGAGCGGTAGGTCTTGGTCGTGGACACGCCCGTCAGCATGTTGCGCATGCGGCAGAAGTAGATCGCCTGCCCCTTGCCCGGCTTGTTGAAATTGAACTCGGTGATGAGGTAAGGCTGTCCATCCAGCTGAACGCGCAAGCCTTTTCGCAGGTCCGATGCCGTGTACATGTGACTCTCCGCTCCGTCGGCCGGCCACGTTGCCGGCCTCGATTGACTGACGGCCGCGCACACTAGGCCGACCGGGGGCGGTTGTCAATGACAACGAACCGGTCAGGCCTTCTCTTCCACCACGTTGGCGATCAGCGCGGCGGCGTCGGGCATGGCCCGGGCGCGCGCGGCCGCCCGCATGGCGTCGAGCTTGGCGGCATCCGTGCGGCAGCCGTCGATGTAGGCGGCCAAGCGCTCGGGGGTCAGGTCCGACTGCGGCATCCAGTCCGCCGCCCCGGAGGCCTGTGTGACGCGCGCGTTGTGCGTCTGGTGGTCGCGGCGCGCCGACGGCAGCGGCACGAGCAGCGCGGGCACGCCGCAGGCCTGAAGCTCGGCGCAGCTGGCCGCTCCGGCGCGGCTGATCGCCAGGTCGGCCGCGGCGTAGGCGCGCCCCATCTCCCGCAGGAACCCGAACACGGCACACGGTACCCCGGCCGTGGCATAGGCGGCGCGCACCGCGGCCTCGTCCGCAAGGCCGGACAAATGCACCACCTGCAGCGGCACACCCCGCCGGTGCAACGAACAGATCGCCTCGGTGGCAACCTCGTTCAGGCGGTGCGCGCCCTGGCTGCCGCCCATCACCAGCACGGTGAACATCCCCGGCTGCACGACACCCGCAGCAAAGCGATCATCGAGATCCCCGCGAATCGGAAACCCGGTCACCACCACCTCCGCGCTCTTGAGGTATGCGGCGGCCTCCTGGAAGCCGACCGCCACGGCGTCGGCAAAGCGCGACAGAAAGGCCACGGCGCGCCCGGGCACGGCGTTGGCCTCGTGCAACACGGTGGGAATATGCAGCGATCGCGCCGCCAGGACGGGCCCCACGGAGGCGTAGCTGCCCATGGCAACCACGACGTCAGGGCGCCAGGTCTTCATGTGGCGCCGGCTGATCAGCACGGCGCGCACGAGCTGGACCACGGCCGATACGGCGCCGGGCGTGAAGCCGGACTGGAACCCCTTGGCCTTCACGAACACGACGGGGCCGTCCCAGCCCTTCACCGACGCCTGTTCCACGTCGCGCCCGGCCAGCCAGAGCTGGACCTCGTGCCCCCGCCCCTTCAACACCTGGGCCACCGCCAGCCCGGGAAAGATGTGCCCACCCGTCCCCCCGCATGCCACCGCCACCCTCATTCGCGCACGCCCTCCCTGCCTCCAGCCGCCACCCTTGCCCGCACCGATTGCTTTGCGCGCACAGTCATACATGCGACGCATACGACTGTCATCATAAAGAATGCCGCCAGACGATGTCGTATCCGGAATCGTCGTATTCCTTTCTGGGCGTCCCGCCATCGTCTCGTTGGTCGGGGCCCAGGCTGTAGAGCACGAATCCGCCCCCCTCGACCTTGTAAACCAGGTCGCCGCCGGTGAAGGGGTCGCGCCGATCCGCTTCGGCCACGCCCGCGGCCTCCAGCGACGCCGCCCACGTCCCGCCCGTCGCG
>CAZJBP010000129.1:0-4770 GCA_964544115.1 uncultured Victivallales bacterium
CCTCGACGCGCGCCACGTCGCTGGGGTGGCTGCGGAACAGGTAGCTGTTCGGGCGCTTCTTCAGGGGCGTCGCCGCGCCGGCGTCCACCATGATCTTGATCATGGCGTCATATTCGGCCTTGGAACCATCGCACCACACGACCCTGTCTGGCTCGACCATGGCTTGGACTTCAGCAACCCAGTTGACGAGCTTCGTGTTCTTGCATGTAACAGTCATGTTGTGTTTCTCTCCTTCGTTTTTGTGATGGTCTCCCGTCCCGTGCCCAAGGCAAACAAAAAGGCCGATACGGCACCCATCTGGGCTCCGTACCGGCCTGTTCACACCTGGCGGATCGACTCCGCCCTTTGCTCTCCTGCCAGCGAATTGGCCGCCGCTTTTAAAACATCGCCGAACCAAAGTCAAGACAGTCCGGCAACATGATCCTATTACACCTTCGGGGGGATCGCCTTCAGGGTTGCAGCGCGGAAGCGCCGAACGCATACTCCCGGACAGGGACGAGGAGCACACGCAGGGGCGTGCGGACTCGCTGAGCTGAAATTCCGGAGGCTTCGTCATGCTGCGACTGGATGATACGTTCTTCGTGCTCGTGGATGTTCAGACCAAGCTGGCCGCGGTCATGCACGACCGGGAGGCCATGATCGAGGGCTGCCGCCGCGCGGTGACCTGCATGCGCCTCCTGGGGGTGCCGGTTCTGTGGAGCGAGCAGCTGCCGGCTAAGATCGGGCCAACGGTTCCGGAGCTGGCCGCTCCCCTGAAAGGGCTGACGCCGCTGACAAAGAGCTGCTTCAGCTGTTGGGGCGAGCCGGCCTTCGTCTCGGCCGTGCGCGACCTCAAGCGCAAGCGCGCGTTGATCGCCGGCATAGAAGCCCACGTCTGCGTCTACCAGACGGCGGCCGACCTCTTTGCCGCCGGCTATCACGTCGAAGTCCTCAGCGATGCCATCGCCTCGCGCAACGCGGTCAACCGCGACACCGGCATTGATCGCATCCGCGCCTCCGGCGGCAGCATGACGAGCGTGGAAACGGCCGTCTTCGAGCTCATGCGCTCGTCCGAGCACCCCGCGTTCCGCGACATTCTGAAGACCATCAAGTAGCGCGGCCCCGCATGCAGCAGTTCCACCGCACGCTCATGGTATTCGTCGACGGGTTGGGCGTGCCCCCTGCCGACCTCCCGGAATCCCCCGTGCGCCCTGCGGTCTGCCCGTGCCTGTGCGAACTGATCGAGCGGCATTCGCTTCCGATCGACGCGCACATGGGATTGCCCGGCCTGCCGCAGAGCGCCACCGGACAGACCGCCCTGCTGACCGGCATCAACGCCCCCCAGGCGATGGGATGCCACATCGAGGGCTTCCCGGGCCCCGGACTGTGCCGAATCATTGTCGAACACAATATCTTCAAGCAGTTCCTCGATCTTGGCCTGACCGCGACCTTCGCCAACGGCTACTTCCTCACCAACACGGCCGAGGCCCGGCGCCTGCGCCTGCGCTCAGTCACCACCGTGGCCACGCTCAGCGCCTTTGGCTGCGTGCGCGACCGCGACAGCATCGCCGCGAACGACGCGGTGTGCCAGGACCTCACGCGGGAGTCGATCCGCGAGCGCGGCTACGAGGGCCCGCTGCTTACACCCGCCGAGGCCGCCGAGCACCTGGCCGCCATCGCACGTCGCTACCACTTCACCCTCTTCGAGTTCTTTCAGACGGATCGGGCGGGCCACGCCGGCGAAGCCCAGGCCGCCGAACAGGTTCTGCGGAAGCTCGACGCCTTCCTCGAACGGCTCCGCCCCCTCGCCGCGGCCGACGGCGTGACGCTGCTGCTCACCAGCGACCACGGCAACATCGAGGATCTGCGTGCGCGGCAGCACACGCACAACGCCGTGCCGTATGCGACCGAGGGGCCCGATGCCGCCGCGCTGGCCGTTGGCGTGGCCGCCCTGTGCGATGTGACCCCCGCCATCGTGCGCTGCCACTCGGCCTGAATGCGGTGCATGAAAGAGTTTGACGGGCTGCGCGGGCCGCGCTAGAAGGTCATGGGAAACGGACGCCGGGAGCGCACCCCACCGGCGCGAGGAGTACCGACATGAGCATCAACCCGCACGTGGACGCCTTCATGGCGCAGTTTCCCTTCGAAGGGCTCACCTTCGACGACGTGTCCCTGGTCACCAGCTATGCCGATTTCATGCCGCACGAGACCGACATCTCGAGCCGCCTGACCAGCCGGATCACCATCAAGATGCCGTTCGTCAGCGCGGCCATGGACACGGTCACCGAGGCGGACATGGCGATTGCGATGGCCATGCTGGGCGGCATCGGTATCATCCACAAGAACCTTCCCCCCGCGGTCCAGACCAAGCAGGTCGACCGCGTGAAGCATCACCTCAACGGACTGATCGGCGACCCGATCGCCTTCCACTCGTGGGACACGCTGGCCACGGTCCAGGACCGTAAGGAGCGCAAGGGGTACGGGTTCAGCGGGTTCCCCATCCTGGACGACAGCGAGAATCTTGTCGGCATTCTCACCGCCACGGACATCAAGTTCTCCGGCAACCCTTCTGCCAAGGTCACCGAGGTGATGACCGCGCAGGTGATCACCGCGCCGCCTGACACGAATCTGCAGGAAGCGTACGGGATCATGATGAAGCACAAGATCGGCAAGCTGCCGCTCGTGAAGGATGGCAAGCTGGTCGGCCTGTACAGCTTCTCCGACGTGCGCTCGATCATCGAGAACGCCTCGCCCGACTACAACCGCGACGCCCAATACCGCCTGCGAGTGGGCGCGGCGATCAGCACCGGGGATCATGCGCGCGTGGAGCAGCTCGCCGCGTCGGGCGTCGATGTGCTCGTTCTGGACAGCGCCCACGGCCACTCCAAGGGCATCATCGACATGGTCCGCTGGCTGGTCCAGCACTACCCCGACATTGATGTCGTGGCCGGCAACATCGCCACCGGCGAAGGGGCGGCCGCCCTGGCCGCCGCCGGCGCCCACGCGGTGAAGGTCGGCATTGGCCCCGGATCCATCTGCACCACGCGGGTGGTGTGCGGCGTGGGCATACCGCAGGTCACGGCGGTCCACGAGGCGCGACGGGCGCTGGGCGACTCCGTGCCGATCATCGCGGACGGCGGCATCCGGCACTCGGGCGACGTGCCCAAGGCCATCGCCGCGGGCGCCGATTGCGTGATGCTGGGTTCGGTGCTCGCCGGCACCGAGGAGAGCCCGGGCGAAAAGCTCATCCACGAGGGGCGGCAGTACGTCATGTACCGCGGGATGGGCAGCATGGCCGCGCTGCGCGAGAGCCAGGCCAGCCGCGAGCGCTACTCCCAGTACGCCCAGAACGCAGACGACCTCGTGCCGCAGGGCATCGAGGGCATCGTGCCCTACGCAGGCACGGTGAAGAAGGTGATGACCCAGTTCTGCGGGGGCGTGCGCTCATCGCTGGGGTATTGCGGTTGCCGCAGCCTCGCCGACCTACAGCGCAAGGCGCGGCTGATGCGCGTTTCGCTGGCGGGGCTGAAAGAGGCCCACCCGCACGACGTGAAGATCATGAAGGAAGCGCCGAACTACCGCAGCTGACCGGCGTCCCGCGGCGTGCACAGGGCCGCAATCTTCCGCTCGAGAACGGAGCACGGCAGGCGGGCCCTCTCGGCCCGGGACACCCAGCGCACGTCGTCTCGACGCGGATCCCCCGCTCCACTGGCCTCCGCACGGCACGCGTAGATGTCCGCCTGAAGGGTGAAGTGGCTGTAGGCGTGCGAGACGGACCCGAGCCTCAGACCCACGCGCACCCGGCACCCCGTCTGATCGAGGATGGCGGCGCGCAGCGCGGACCGCACGTCGCCGGCGGGCAGACCGGACACGTCAACCGACGGAAACATCCACAGCCCGCCCAGCATCTGACCCTCCGCCCGGCGCACGGCCAGCGTGCGGCCGCCGCTCTCCACCCACCCCACGGCCATGTGACGACGGCGTACGGCGCGCGCGGCGCGACTGACCGGGTACTGGTCCACGGTGCCGGCGGCCCGCGCCGCACAGGCGTGGCGCAGGGCGCAGCGGCCGCACGACGGCGAGCGGGGTCGGCAGACCAGGGCGCCGAGCTCCATGATGGCCTGGTTGAAGTCCGCCGGACGCACGCGGCGCATCGCCCGCCGCAGCCGCGCCTCGATGGCGCCGCGAACGGCGGGGCTGCGCACGTCCTCGTCCATCGCCCAGAAACGGGTGAAGACCCGCAGGACGTTGCCGTCCACCACCGGCTCACGCACGCCGAAGCAGATGCTGGCGATAGCGGCGGCCGTGTAGGGACCGATGCCGGGCAGCTCGCGCAACGCCTCAACCGTGCGCGGCACAAGGCCCTGGTGCCGGGTGAGCACGAGGCTGGCGGCCCGCTGCAGGTTGCGGGCGCGGCTGTAGTAGCCCAGCCCCTCCCAGGCCTTCAGCACGTCTCCCGTTGGAGCCCCCGCCAGCGCTGCCAGATCCGGGAAGCGCGCCAGGAAACGCAGGAAGTAGGGCACCACCGTTTCGACCTGCGTCTGCTGCAGCATGATCTCACTGACCCAGACGCGGTAAGGGTCAGCGCTCTCCCGCCAGGGCAGCGCCCGCCTGCGGCGACGATACCAGCGCAGGAGGAGATCCCTCGCCGCGTCCGGTAGACCAGCGACCTCTGGGGTGTGGGGGAGCATCGTGACTGACTCTATGAGCGAAGCGTGACGCTCATCCGAGGCGACCCATTCGTCGGCCGCGTCATTCCTTCCGAGGCGGGGCACTCTCCTTGCGCTCGCC
>CAZJBP010000129.1:4780-10515 GCA_964544115.1 uncultured Victivallales bacterium
CCTCGGACTTGAAGTCCAGGGAGGCCGAGTTGATGCAGTAGCGCAGCCCCGTGGGTTTCGGACCGTCTTCGAACACATGCCCCAGATGGGCGCCGCACTTTGCGCATTTTACCTCGGTGCGGATCATGCCGTGGGCGCGGTCGGTCGAGGTGCTCACGCTGCCGGGGGAGGCCGGCTGCCAGTAGCTTGGCCATCCCGACCCCGAGTCGAACTTCGTCTTCGAGGAAAATAGTTCGGAGTTGCACACGACGCAAAGGTAGGCGCCCGTCCCCTTGAAGTCATGGTACTTGCCTGTGAACGGAGGCTCCGTTGCAGAGCACTGTGTGACCTGGTACTGCAGCGGCGTCAGCTGCTGCTTGAGGGCCTTCTCGTCGGCCGCCGGCTTGTTCGTGCTCATGGTTGCCCCTCCTCCGCTCGTCGCTTCCCCGGAGGCTGCGCCGCGCCGGCACGCTGCCAGCAGTAACGCGCCGCCCACGGCCGCCGCACACGTCATGACTCTTAGCCGCATCTCAACTGCCCCCTCATCGGTATACTATAGCAAACAGACACCCACGGCAAGGCCCGCGGCGCGCGTCAAATCACGCTCGACTTGCGCCCACGCCCCCGCCATCCTCTCGTCACCTTTCCGGCCGTGGGCCGGCAAGCGGGAGGGCACAGGAGCAACCATGATCCGGATCAACGACAACTACCAGAAACTGCAGGCCTCTTACCTTTTCTCGGACATTTCCAAGCGCGTGCGGGCCTTTCAGGAGGCCAACCCCGACCGCAAGGTGATACGGCTTGGCATCGGCGACGTGACCCTGCCGCTCCCTCAGGCGTGCATCGAGGCCATGCATCGCGCCACCGACGAGATGAGCAACTCCGCCACGTTTCGCGGGTACGGCCCCGAACAGGGCTATGACTTTCTCCGCGAGGCCATCGCACGGCACGATTTCCAGTCGCGCGGTGCCACCATCGAACCCGACGAGGTGTTCGTCAGCGACGGTTCCAAATGCGACACGGCCAACATCCAGGAGCTGTTCTCCATCCGCACCCGCGTGGCGGTGCCAGACCCCGTCTACCCCGTGTACGTCGACACCAACGTGATGGCCGGCCGCACCGGCGCATGGGCCGACGGGCGCTACGACGGCCTGGTCTACATGGACTGCACGGAGAGCAACGGCTACGTCCCCCGGCCTCCGCGACGGCGCGTGGACCTGATCTACCTGTGCTTTCCCAACAACCCGACCGGCGCCACGGCCACGCGCAAGCAGCTCACCGCGTGGGTCGAGTACGCGCGCAAACACCGCGCGCTGATCCTCTTCGATGCCGCGTACGAGGCCTTCATCCGCGACCCCGACTTGCCCCACAGCATTTACGAAATCGAGGGCGCGAGAGAGGTGGCCATCGAGTTCCGGAGCTATTCCAAGACCGCTGGATTCACCGGAACCCGCTGCGCCTACACGGTCGTTCTGAAGACCTGCATGGCCTACACCGTTGACGGCACCGCCCAATCCCTGCACCCGCTGTGGAACCGCCGCCACACGACGAAGTTCAACGGGGTCTCCTACCCCGTCCAGCGCGCGGCCGAGGCCGTCTACAGCCGCGACGGCGCGCTTCAGGTCCGGGCGCTCGCCGACTACTACCTGGAGAACGCCGCCGTGATCCGCCAGCGCATGACGGCGCTGGGCTACCCGCTGGTCGGCGGCACGAACTCGCCCTACATCTGGGTGCGCACGGGCACCGATTCCTGGGCGTTCTTCGACCGCGTCCTGAAGGAGGCCGGCGTGGTCATCACGCCCGGAAGCGGCTTCGGCGCCTGCGGCCAGGGGTATATCCGCATCAGCGCGTTCAACAGTCATGACAACGTGGCCGAAGCCATGGACCGCCTGACGGCGGTCCTCAAGTAGGAGCGCACCATGCCGAGCGCCGCCATGCCCTGGACCAGCCAACTTCCGCTGCCTGGATGCAACGGACGCGTCCTCCACACCAGTCTGAAGCGCGTAGCCGCCGAACTGGGCCGGCCGCTGGACCGGCTGCCGTTCTCGCTGAAGATCCTTCTCGAGAATGCGGTCCGTCATGCGGAGTCCGCCCCGGCCGCGCTGGCCGATGCGGGCGCCTTCGCGGACTGGCTGGAGACCGGCCACTCGGAGCGCGAAGTGGACTACCACCCCGCCCGGGTCCTGCTGCAGGACTTCACGGGCGTGCCGGTGGTCGCCGACCTCGCCGCCATGCGCGATGCCGTGGCCCGTCTCGGTGGCGACCCCGGCCGCGTGAACCCGGTCGTGCCGGTGGACCTCATCATTGACCACTCGGTGCAGGTGGATGAATTCCGCGGGCCTGGCGCGCTGGAGAAGAACGTGGGCATCGAGATGCGGCGCAACGCCGAGCGCTACGCCTTTCTGCGCTGGGCCGCAGGCGCCTTTGCCCGCTTCCGGGTGGTTCCCCCGGGCGCCGGCATCTGCCACCAGGTCAACCTCGAGTCGTTCGCCCAGGTGGTCCGCCAGGAGACGCTCGACGGCGCGGAATGGGTGTTCCCCGACACGCTGGTGGGCACCGACAGCCACACGACCATGATCAACGGCCTCGCGGTGCTCGGCTGGGGCGTCGGCGGCATCGAGGCTGAAGCCGCCATGCTCGGCCATCCGCTGAGCATGCTCATTCCGGACGTCGTCGGCGTTCGCCTGTCCGGAGCCCTCCCGGGCGGCGTGTACGCGACGGACCTCGTGCTGGAGGTCACACGCCGGCTGCGCGCCCACGGCGTGGTGGGCAAGTTCGTGGAATTCTTCGGGCCGGGCCTGGATAGCCTCACGCTGCCGGACCGGGCTACGGTCGCCAACATGGCCCCCGAATACGGGGCGACCTGCGCCTTCTTTCCGGTCGACGGGGCCACGCTGGACTATCTGCGCTTTACCGGACGCGACACTGAGGTCGAGCGGGTGCGCGCCTATTGCCAGGCCCAGGGCCTGTGGCGCGACCCCGGGTGCGAGCCGGTGTTCACCGCGGTACTGAACCTTGACCTCGCGGAGATTGAGCCCTGCATCGCCGGCCCGAAACGGCCGCACGAGCGGGTGGCCCTGAGCGAAGCGGCCGCCGGCCTGCGGCGATCCCTCGATGAACGGAACGCCGGGCACACACCCCTCGCCGCTGCGCCGGGCACGGATGCGTCTCTGGCCGACGGCGATGTCGTCATCGCGGCGATCACGAGTTGCACGAACACGTCGAACCCGGCCGTGATGATGGCCGCGGGGCTGGTCGCCCGTGCCGCCCGCGCCCGCGGTTTGCGCGCTCGACCGTGGGTCAAGACCTCGCTGGCCCCCGGCTCACAGGTCGTCACGCGCTATCTCGAAGCCGCCGGCCTGCTGGCGGACCTGCAGGCCATCGGCTTCGAACTGGTGGGCTACGGCTGCACAACGTGCATCGGCAACTCCGGCCCCCTGGACTCGGCGGTTGAGGAGTCGATTCGCCAGGGCGGGCTCCAGGTCGCCGCCGTGCTCTCGGGCAACCGCAACTTCGAGGGCCGCGTCCACCCCCTGACCACGCTCAACTACCTGATGTCTCCGCCCCTGGTGGTCGCCTATGCGCTGGCCGGGTCCATGCGGATCGACCTGCACCGCGAACCGCTGGGACGCGGCTCCGACGGTCGCGACGTCTATCTTCGCGACCTGTTGCCCACCTCGGCCGACGTGCAGCGCCTTGTGGCCGACGGAGTCACGCCCGAGATGTTCCGTGACGTTTACGCCGGCATCCTGGCCGGGACGGACGAGTGGGACCGGCTTCCAGCCGGCGATGGGGTGCTGTTCGACTGGAACCCGCAGAGCACCTACATCCTGCGCCCGCCGTTCGTCGATGCGGCCGAGGGTCGCCCCGTGAAGCAGAGCGACATCCGCGGCGCTCGCATCCTTGCGCTACTGGGCGACATGGTCACCACCGACCACATTTCACCCGCCGGCTCGATCGCCAAGAAGAGCCCGGCGGCGGCGTACCTGCAGCGGCACGGAATCGCCCCGGCCGACTTCAACTCCTATGGAGCCCGGCGCGGCAATCACGAGGTCATGGCGCGCGGCACCTATGCGAACACCCGGCTGCGAAACGAGATGACGCCGACGATCGAGGGCGGGGTCACGCGGCATGTGCCGTCCGATCGCACGCTGCCGATCTTTGAAGCCGCCGAGGCCTACGCCGCCGAAGGCACCCCGCTCGTCGTCGTGGCGGGTCGGGAATACGGCGCGGGCTCCTCACGCGACTGGGCCGCAAAGGGCGTGGCGCTGCTGGGCGTGCGGGCCGTGCTCGCGGAGAGCTTTGAGCGCATCCATCGATCGAACCTGGTCGGGATGGGCGTGCTGCCGCTGGAGTTCCCGGCCGGCGTGACGCGCAAGACGCTCAAGCTGGATGGCTCCGAGACCCTCGATATCGTCGGGCTTGAGGCTGACGCCACCGTGCGCATGCCCCTCGTCTGCACGATCACGCGAAAGGACGGCACCCGCCAGACGGTGACGCTCACGGCGCGGATCGACACGTGCGAGGAGATCGACTACATCCGCTACGGGGGCATCCTGCCCCGCGTTCTGGCGCAGATGGTGTGACTCGGGGGGCCTGGGTTCAGGGTTCGGGGGTCAGGGGCCTTCCTGATCTGCTGCTCGTCAGCGGCAGCACGGCTTGTCATTCTTACCCACGCCGAGCGCGCGCAAGATCATCTCGGCGGGGCAGAACCCCGTTAGAGCCGACTGGATCAAGTTCACGCCAACGAACACCGTCAGCAGCAGCCACCACGGGCTGACGAAGTGAGCGAGGGCTACGCTGATAAGTACCATGGTGCCGGCTACGATGCGGATCGCGTTCTCCATTTTCATGACAACACCTCCCTGTGTTCTTCCGGAATAGCGCCTGCGGCGCCGCTTCACGATGAAGAGAAAGAAACAGCGCGGCGGACCCGCAGGGGACCCGCCGCGCTGCTGTTTTGCTCTCAACGGCTGATTACATCATGCCGCCCATGTCGCCCATGCCGCCGTGACCGCCCGGTGCCGCCGGAGCCGGCTTGTCTTCCGGAATCTCCGTCACCATGCATTCGGTCGTCAGCAGCAGCCCGGCGATCGACGCCGCGTTCTGCAGGGCCGAGCGCGTGACCTTGGCCGGATCCAGCACGCCGTCCTTGATCAGGTCGGCATACTGCCCGGTGGCCACGTTGTAGCCCCACGAGCTGCTCTTGGCATCCTTGACGGCCTGAACCACCAGGGCGCCTTCCATGCCCGCGTTCGCCACGAGCTGGCGCAGAGGGGCTTCCAGCGAGATGCGGATGATGTTGACACCCACCGCCTCGTCGCCCGTCGCCTCAACCTTGTCCAGCGACTTCTGCGCGCGCAGCAGCGCCACGCCGCCACCGGCCACAACGCCTTCCTCGACGGCCGCACGGGTTGCGTGCAGCGCGTCCTCGACGCGCGCCTTCTTTTCCTTCATCTCGGTCTCGGTCGCCGCGCCGACGTTGATCACGGCCACGCCGCCGGCCAGCTTGGCCAGCCGCTCCTGCAGCTTCTCGCGGTCGTAATCCGAGGTGGTTTCCTCGATCTGGCGCTTGATCTGCGACACGCGGCCCTGGATATCCGACGTCTTGCCGTTACCCTCGACAATCGTCGTGTTCTCCTTGTCGATCACGATGCGCTTCGCGCGGCCCAGATCCTCCAGCTTGACGTTCTCAAGCTTGATGCCGAGATCCTCGCTCAGCAACCGGCCGCCGGTCAGCACCGCGATGTCTTCCA
>CAZJBP010000130.1:0-10296 GCA_964544115.1 uncultured Victivallales bacterium
GGTTGACGCTGGTCTGCACGGCGTCGAGCACGTCGCGGCCGGCCAGGTCGATGGCCGCCGCGCGCTGGAAGTTCAGCGGGATGTTGGCCTTGTCGGCCGCGATCAGGGCGTTGACGACGTTGATGACATCGCCGCCGGCGAGATAGTGGGCTTCCAGGTCGTCCGTCGAGAGGTCCAGGCCGGACTTGACCAGCCGGATGCGGGCGTCAACGATCAGCGCTGGCGGAATGCGCCGCAGCTTCATGCCGACCAGGGACCACACCGACACGCGGGCGCCGGACATCAGCGCTCGGACCCACACGCCGAGGAAATAGAAGAAGATCCCGATCAGCGACATGACCAGAACCGCCCCGAGCACTAAGAATACAACCGCGAATTGCTGCATGACTCCTCCTTCGATTTCCCTGCTGCTTCCTACCCGACATCCGCGCGGCGCACCACCACGCGGTTTCCTTGCACTTCCACCACCACCACCCGGGCGCCCGGCTCGATCATTCCGCCCTGCGTCACCACATCCACCCGCCTGCCGTCGATGCGCACGAATCCGCCCGGCCGCAGGTCCGAGAGGGCTTCGCCTGTCTTTCCCACCAGGGCGTCAAGTCCGTCCTCGGTGGCCTTGGCATCGCTCAGATTGCGCTCCACCGTCATCTTCCGGCCGAGGGGCGAGCGGGGAAAGTATTTGATCCACAGGGCGAGGACCAGCCCCGCGAGCGCCACGATGCCCAGCGTCACGAGGACGCCATAGCCCGGAAACGCATAGAAGCCGGCCACGCAGGCCGCGACGAGCGCGACGGCGCCGATGAAGCCGAGGATGCCGCCCGGAACAAACACTTCTGCGCCGAACAGCAGGAGGCCTGCCGCCAGAAGCATGAAGAATACCTGTGTGGATTCCATATTCATGTGAACCGACCTCAAGCCGGCGGATTGGCCCCGTAAACTGCCGACGCGCGTACCGTGTCCACCACTATACGGCTGCCGTGCACTTCGGCAACGACAATCGGCGTTCCCCGCAGGATGTACCCGTCGCGTGAGACCACGTCGAGCCGGCGGTCGCCGAGGGTTGCAATGCCTCCGGGGCGAAGGTCCGTATCGGCGACGCCTTCCGCTCCGAGAAGCCCGCGGTCTTCAGCCGCGGCCGTGTAGCCCGCCGCGCGGCTGACGGCCCCGGCGAGGGCCACGCGGTTGAATGCGATTGTCTTGGGCAGCCAGCGGCCCATGACGAGCGCCAGAAGGAAGGCGATGATGAGGGCGGCGCTGACGCGGCTGAGGGCATAGGCGAGATCGTTGACGGGTGCGATGGCGGGCCCGCCGGGGATGTGGCGGAGCATGGCCATCACCAGCGAGGTCACGATGAGCGTAAGACCGGTTGCTCCAACGACGCCGAAGCCAGGAATCAGGAAGATCTCCACGGCCAGCAGCGCGACGCCCAGCAAGAAGACCAGCACCTCCTCCGCGCCCGCCAGGCCTGCCACGTGGTGCCCCCAGAAGAAGATCGCCAGGCAAGTAATGCCCAGAATGCCCGGCAGGCCGAAGCCGGGGAGCTTGAACTCCACGAACAGCCCGAGGATGCCCCCGATGAGGAAGAGCACGCTGAACGCCTCGATCCAGCGGGCGATGCGTTCGGACCATGTCACGCTGAGTGTGACCACGCGGGCGGGATCCAGCCGCTCGCGGCGCAGGATCTCGCCGAGATCGGCCACGGTTCCGGCCGACAGGATCGGGCGTTTCTGCTTGCCGTCGTCCACAATGCGGGCGGCCTCGATCTCGGTCAGGGTCAAAAGCTGGCCCTTGGGGCTGATCTGCTCGGTTCCGACCGTGTAGCCGGCGTCGCGACGGACCATGGCCTCGACCAGAGCGGGGTCGTGCCCCTGCCGCTCGGCGGCGGAGGACACCAGCGCCACGAGGGACGAGACGAGCTTTTCCTTCATGTCGCCGTCCTTGATATCTCCGAAAGGCGTAACGATGGCGCTGGCGCCGAGGCGGCTGCCCGGCGCCATGTAGATCGTTCCGGTGGTCAGGGCGATCAGCGCGCCGGCGGACAGGGCGTCGGTGTCCACAAAGGTAAACGTCCGGATCGTGCGGGGCAGGGCCATGAGCAGGCGGATGATCTCCTCAGTCACGGCCACCGAGCCGCCGGGGGTGTTCATGTGCAGGACCACTGCGGAGGCGTGCTCGCGCTCTGCCTGGTCGAGGCCCCGGCGCAGGACATAGAGCAGCCCCCGCTCGATCATGTCATCCACGGGAATGACGAAGACCGGGCCTGCCGCCGCCGCCGGCGCCTCCACGGCGGCGGGCTCTTCGGCGGGCAGGACGGCCGGCAGAAGGCAGGCTGCCAGCAGTGCAAAATAGCGTCGCTTCATGGCTGCATCGTATGCCAGACTCGCTGCGCTGCGCCACCCTAAAGCGAAGGCGCAGAAGCGGGGATGAGGCGTCATGGAACTGAACTGCCGCTGTGCGCTGGTCACCGGAGGTGCCGTCCGTATCGGGGCGGCCATCTGCCGCGCGCTGGCCGCCGAGGGCTGCAACGTCGGCGTGCACTACGACCGTTCGCGCGCCGAGGCGGAGTCCCTGGCGGCCGAACTGAGCCGGGCGGGGGTCCGGGCCGCACCCGTGCGGGCCCGGCTGGACCGCGAGGGCGAAGCGGCCGGGGTGGTGGACCTTGCCTGGGAGGCGCTGGGCGGGCTGGACATCCTGGTGAACAACGCGGCGGTGTTCAACAAGGTCCGGATGGAAGACGCGACGGATGCGCAGATCCGCGGTGAACTGGAGTTGAACCTGCTGGCGCCGGTGCTGAGCACCCGCCGGCTGGCCCAGCGGCTGTCGCTGGCCCGCGCGGTCGGGGGCGTCGCCGCGCACCGTGGGGATGTGGTCAACCTGCTGGACAGGCGGGTGGCCGGCGTGGAGTCGGGCTGCCTGCCATACCTGCTCTCCAAGCAGGCGCTGGCGGACTTCACCCGCATCGCCGCGCTCGAACTGGCGCCGCACGTGCGGGTGAATGGCGTCGCGCCCGGGGCGGTGCTGCCACCGCCAGGCAAGGGGGAGGCCTACCTGAAGGATGCGGCCGGATTCATCCCACTGACGGAGCGGCCGCGGCTGGACGAGGTGGCCGCGGCCGTGGTATTCCTGCTGAAGGCCGACAGCGTGACGGGGCAGGTTCTGTATGTCGATGGCGGACAGCATCTTTGTGGTGGACGCGAAACGGGGAGAGATTAGGGTTGATCCAGCCGGGGGCATGCGCCATACTGCGCGGCCTTTTCCTGAGGAGGACGTCGATGGGTACCGATAAAGCATGGGGCAGGCCGCACGTTGCTCG
This sequence comes from uncultured Victivallales bacterium, assembly GCA_964544115.1. GTDB lineage: Bacteria > Verrucomicrobiota > Kiritimatiellia > UBA8416 > JADHWI01 > CAZJBP01. Next base: position 3,314 of record CAZJBP010000130.1, read on the forward strand.
GCCGATCAAAAAGACCGCTGACAAGAAGCGTCGCCAAAAGACACAGCAGAAGCGTCTGGCCGAGCTGGGCGTGTCGGAAGAGAAGGTCCTCGCCATGGACGCCCGCAAGGTCCGCACGCTGCTGCGTAAGCCGGTGCAGACCCGCAAACTGGTTGCCGCCGGTCGCGTCTGACGTCCCGGGCGTTGCCGCGCCGGGAGAAGCCGTGGAGACCATCCGCAGGCGAGCGTATCCCCGGGGAGGGCTGATCGGAAATCCGTCCGACGGCTACTTCGGCCGGACGATCGCCCTCAGCTTCACCAATTTCCATGCCGAGGTCGTCCTCCAGGAGGCGGCTGAGCTGGAGATACTGCCCAGTTCGCGCGACGTCTCCGTCTACTCCGGGATTCGAGCCCTGCAGGATGACGTGAGCCGATTCGGCTACTACGGCGGGGTTCGCCTCCTCAAAGCCGCGATCCGGCGGTTTGCCGACTATTCCCGCGAGCACGGGCTCGCGCTGCACGACCGCAACTTCACCGTTCGCTGCACGTCGGACATCCCTCCGTTGGTCGGATTGGCCGGGTCGAGCGCGATCATCACCGCCTGCATGCGGTGCCTGATGGACTTCTACGGCGTCCGCATTCCGCCGGCGCGGCTGGCGAGCCTTGTGCTTTCTGTTGAAACCGATGAGCTCGGCATCGCGGGCGGACTGCAGGACCGCGTGGCGCAGGCTTACCAGGGCGTGGTCTATATGGACTTCGACCGGGCCCTGATGGCCGCGCGCGGCTTCGGGCGCTATGAGCCGCTCGACCCGGCGCTGCTGCCGCCGCTCTACATCGCCTACCGGAAGGACCTCGCGGAAGGCTCCGAAGTCGTTCACAACCGCCTGCGGGAGCGGTACAATGCGGGCGACCCGGAGGTGCTGGCGGCGATCGCGTTCTGGCGCGATCTGGCCTCTCAGGTGCGGGACCTGCTGGTGGCGGGCCGGGGGCGCGAGATCGGCCCGCTGCTCAACGCGAACTTCGACCGGCGGGCGGCCGTGATGGCCATCAGCGAGGGCAACCGGCGCATGGTCGGGGCCGCGCGGTCGGTCGGCGCCAGTGCCAAGTTCACCGGGTCGGGCGGGGCCATCATTGGGACCTACGACGACGGGGCGATGTTCGACGCGCTCTGCTGCGCGCTGAAGCCGATGGGGGTGGAGGTGATCGTGCCGACCCTTGCCCCGTCGCTGGCGGAAACCGAGTGCGAGTGAGGGTGCCATGGTTCGCAAGGCCGTAATTCCTGCCGCCGGTCTCGGAACGCGTTTCCTGCCGGCCTCCAAGTCCCTGCCGAAGGAGATGGTCCCCATCGTCGACACGCCGGTGATTCAGTACGTGGTGCAGGAGGCCGTGGACGCGGGCATCACGGACATCCTGATCATCATCGGCAGGGGCAAGCGGGCGATTGAGGAGCACTTTGACCGCAACGCCGAGCTTGAGGCGGCGCTCGGAGAAAAAGGCCGTGCCTCGGAACTGGAGCAGGTCCGCCGGATCTCGAACCTGGCGGACATCCATTTCGTGTGGCAGAAGGAGCTGCGGGGGCTGGGGGATGCGGTGGCCTGCGCCCGCCGCCACGTGGGTGGCGAGCCGTTTGCGGTGCTGCTCGGGGACACGCTGCTGGAGTCCGGCTCTCCCGTGACCCGTCAGTTGATGGACGTTTACGATCGCTATCATGAGTCGGTTGTCGCGCTGGAAGAGGTGCCTTTGGACAAGGTCAGCCGCTACGGCGTGGTCAAGGGGAGCGAGATCGGCGCCGGCGTCTACCGGATCGAGGACTTCATCGAAAAGCCATCCCCAGCCGAGGCGCCCTCGCGCCTGGCGATTGCCGGCCGCTACGTGTTCACGCCCGATATTTTCGAGCATTTGGACCGGACAACGCCCGGCAAGAACAACGAGATCCAGCTGACCGATGCCATGCGCCGCCAGGTCGCCTCGCGGCCGGGATACGGGCTGAAGTTCTCCGGGCGGCGCTTCGATGTCGGCAACAAGCTGGACTTCATTCGCACCAACGTGACCTACGCCCTGAAGCGCAGCGATCTACGCGAGGATATGGCGGCCTTCATCCGCCAGCTCGCGGCGGACCTGGGCTGACACTGGCGAAGGAGGAGGACGTGGCGCCATGCGCTTTCTCGTGACGGCAGGACCGACGCGCGAGCCAATCGACCCCGTGCGGTTCCTCAGCAACCGGTCGAGTGGACGGATGGGCTACGCCGTTGCGCGGGCAGCGGCCGCGCGGGGACATGACGTCGTCCTCGTGTCCGGCCCGGTTGCTCTCGAAGAGCCAGCCGGCGTGCGGCGCGTGTCCGTGGGGACGGCCGCCGAGATGCTGGCCGCGGTGAGGGAGGCCTTGCCTGCGTGCGACGCGCTGGTCATGTCCGCGGCGGTGGCGGACTGGCGGCCGGCGTCGGTGGCGGATCGGAAGATCAAGAAGAGCGAGGGCAGGATGGAACTGGCTCTTACCCGCACCGAGGACATTCTGCTGGCCACGCGCGCCCTGCGCGTGGGGCGTGTGACCGTCGGCTTTGCTGCGGAGACCGGTGAGGCGGAGCCCGAGGCACGGCGCAAGCTGCGGGACAAGGGCTTGGACCTCGTGGTGGCGAACGACGTGACGCAGCCCGGGGCCGGATTCGAGGTCGATACGAACGCCGTCACGTTCATTGCCGCATCGGGTGAGGTCTGGAGAACCGGCGTCGAACCGAAGGATGCCGTTGCCCTTCGGATCGTCGAATGGGTCGAGGCCGAATGGGGCCGACGGGGATGAAGGGCATCAGCCGCCGCGGGAGATCCACGCCCTGACGAATTCACAGACGCGGAAAAACTCGATCTGGGTGACCTCGGCCGCATCCTGTCCAATGCCCACCAGCAGTCCGCCGACGAGGGCCCGGATGTAGACGGAGTCGCACACGGCGAACAGGTAGAAGATAGAATAGAACGGGACGAGCACGCAGAGGATGCCCTGGAAGACCTGGTCTTCGAACGCCTTCAGAATGATCAGCAGATGGAGGACGAGGGCGGCGGGCGCGGCGTAGGCGTGCAGAACGGCCAGGCGGGAGACGTCCAGTCCGCCGCCGTAGCGGAGGTAGCCCATCACGCTGCCGAACACGACGAAGATCGCGAGGGCATACCAATGGTGCATGACCCGCGTCTTCTTGGTGAGCTTTGGCGCATTCCGGCCGCCGGGCCACAGTTCGGCGGGGTTGCCCTCCTTGTACCCGGACGTGCCGGTGGGTTCCACGTCGGGACGCTCTGCCGCCATCTTGTGCTTCTTGGACTGCGCCTCCTCGCGCTCGGGTCGGGTTAGCTTGGCGCCGCAGGACCGACAGACCAATGCGCTGTCGTCGACGAATTCGGACACCCCGGTGACCGTGAAGCACCTCGTGCACGTCAGTTGAATGTCTGCCATGATGAGTCCTCTTTCCAGCGTCGACCTTAGAAGGTTTCCAACTGCTTGTCGATACCGGCCAGTTCGGCCTCGTCGTCCTCGGGGTTCGAAGGAGGGTTGGCTGCGGCCCATTCTTCGGCCCTGACCCTGGCCTTTTCGCAATCCGCCTCCAGGCGCACCTGCTCGGGCTTCATGGACCGCAATTCGTCCGCGTACTTCATCCTCTCTCCGCCGGTGGACGTTTCCCACCGGGCTTGAGCGGACTCGGCTCGTCGCCGCAGGGCGTCGAGATCGCCCCTGGCCTTGCGATACGTCGCGGCGTGCGGATTGGCCTCGGACAGGGCTGCGTCTGCCGGGTGGGCCTGTCGCGAGCGCTCAATGCGGGCGGCGACGACCGCGCGGCGCGACCGGAGTTCTCGTTCGGTTGGATCGGCGTCAGCCAGGCGCCCAACGTGCATATCGAGCTCGCCCCAAGGCACCACAATCGGCGCACCAGCCGGATCGGCACCGGCACCCCGGCAGACGGCAAGCCGCCCCGAGGCCGTGTCGCGCACCTCCTGCACGTCGAGCAAAGAGCCGGTGGGGAGGGGGTGCTGAAACTTGCCACTGACATCGTAGGCATGACCCTCCAACGCGCGAACGACGGCCCAGCGTCCGCTCTCGGCGGCAGCGGGCGCGGGTTCGCCGGTCGGCGTCTCGGAGGACGGTGGTGTTGCCGCCACGGAAGAGGTCGCGGCCGGCGCCGGAGCCGGGGTGAAGAAGACTCTGCGCACAGCGGGAGAGGGCATAGGTGCGGGTCGATCACACACGAAGGCGAGCACATCGTCCGGCCAGTGGCCATCAGGGAAACGCGCCGCGCCCCTCTCAAGAGCCGCTTCCACCGCGTCGTCCCGCCCCTGGAGGCGCAGTTCACGGATCAGGGCCCTGTAGCCGGCCCACGGGCCCAGCGTGACGCCGGGATCGCGGCGCAGCCACACGAAGTCCACCAGGCTCGTCAGCATGTAGTCCATCGGAGCGATTTGTCCCAAGGCCAGCCTGAGGTCCGGGTTCGCATCGAGGACGATCGCGGCGGCGGCCTGCGCCTCCGCCATCTCCATGCGCAGGACGTGGCAGCGCACGACCAGGCAGAGCCGGCGCCGCTCCAGCGCCTCGTACGAGGCGGACCAGGGCTTGACGCGGTTCAGATGGGCCAGGGCAGCGCCGGGGTGCCCCGCCTCCAGCACGCATTCGGAGCGGGCCAGCGTGGCGCGAACGTAATGGGCCCGCCAGAACTCCGTGCCGACGAGCACCCCCGCAACCCCGAGCAGGGCCACGAAGAGGTAGTTGGCCACGATGCTGGTCCAGTTGCGTTTCACCGCGTCGTCTCCACCCCGGGTTCGGCCGGCCAGCGCAGCGCGGGTATGGCATACAGTCTGGCCAGCTCGGCGTTCGCTGCGTCGATCGTCGCGGGATCCAGCACCACGTCGGTGCCGACGTCCTTGATCGTCAGGCGGGTGATGTGGCCGTCGGTGTCGCGTATCCTGAACACGTCGCGCAGGTTGTCAATGGCCTGGCCGTTGACGTGGGTGACGATGCGCCCGAAGAAATGCTGGTAACCGATGTTGATGGGGTGGGGTAGAACGCTGGCGAGCAGGACCACGCGCTGCCCCGGGCGGGCGGGGGCCAGCTTGCGTGTCAGGTAGAGGTGGACCAGCGCGGAGTCGATCTGGCGCTGCCAGTCCGGCCCGTAAGCCTGCAGGTAGCGGCCGGTTGCCTCGCGCAGCAGGAGGCCGGCCTCCACGATGTAGGGATCCCGGCGGCCGGTGGTGTTGTCGGGGATGAGCATGGCGTCCTCGGTGGCGCGCCTCAGTTCGAGCTCGACCTGCATCCTGTTGCCGTTGCGAACGAGGTCCACCGGCACGCGATCGCCCGGGTGGCGGCGTCCCTTGATCAGGTACGGGAACAGGAGGCGGCCCAGTTGCGGGTCCGCGTAGTAGCCCAGGTCGTCGACCGCGCGGCCATCCCAGTTCAGGATGACGTCGTTGGGCTTGAGCACGCCCTCGGCCCCCCAGCCGGAGACGCACGAAACGACGAGCACGCCGCCGGGCTCCTTGTCCACTCCCTGCCAGCTCCGCCGGGTGGGATCCACGAGCGGATGCCACAGGAAGCCGGCCGAGGCGAAGCCTTCGTACGGGGGCTGTGCCGCGTCGTCCAGAAACTGCCGGATCACCGGGGCCGGAATAGCGCGGGCCGTGCGGCTGGCGGCGGCGTAGCTGACCACCACGCCGTTCAAGGCACCGTCCGCGTCCAGGACCGGGGCTCCCTCGCCGTTGACGCTGAGATCGGTCAGCACGTCGATCAGCAGCGAGGAGTAACCGGCCGACGGCAGCCCGTCCACCTGCACGCGCAGAAGCGTCGCGCTGCCCGCCTGCAGCTCGCGCGTGGCATCGAACTGCACCACTCTCAGTGAGCCTGTCGGCTTCTCCAGGGCCGCCAGCCGGCAGGGCGCCGGGACGTCCGCCAAGTCCCCGGGCGCGACGCTCAGCAGGGCCAGATCCACCTGTTCGTCGGCCAGCAGCACCCGGGCTGGAATCCGCTTCCCCGAGCGCGGAGCCACCAGCTCGACGAGGCTCTGGTGGCGGACAACGTTTTCCGTGGTCAGCACGGTCCCCGTGCCGACGACCACGCCGTACCCCGTACGCTCAACCGGCTGCTTCTTCTGCCACGGAATGAACTCGTCGAACTCCTGGCGCGTGGCAATGACCTGCAGGACGGGCGCCTCGGCGGCCGGCAGGGGCAGGGGCCGCGCACAGAGGAGGGCCGTGAGAACGAGCGGGATCAAGTGAAACCGGCTCATCGTGTGGCCTCCAGGCGGGTGTCCACGGGCAGAGCGTATTCGCGGGCGATCTCGGCGGCGGTGCGCGCCGTCCCGGCGACGTCCAGGACGAGGTCCCCGTCCATGCCCTCGAACCTGAGCACGTGATAGCGGCCTGCGGGCGCGTCCCAGGCCGACGCCAGGTCAGCCAGCGAGCGCACGGGGCGGCCGTTGGCCCGCGTGACCACGCCAAGGACAAAGGCGTCGGCGTAGGCGTTGACGGGGTGCGGAAGGCGGCGAATGAGAACCACGAACTCGTCCAGCCGCCGGTGGTAACCGTCCAGCTTCGCATAGTCCGAGAGGTAGTCGAGCAGCTCGGCGTTGTTCCCGGGAACCTCATCGAGCGAGTCGAGCACCTCGCGTGACAGCGGGCAAAACACCAGGCCCGCGCGGACGAGGTAGCGCGGTTGCTCGCCGTACACATTGCGGTACAGAAAGGGATCAACGGGGTTGGTCAGGGGAATCGCGCAGTGCAGCAGCGCGCGGTCACGCCAGACGTCAAACCGGACCTCCTCGCCCCACTGCTTGCGCTCCATGAGTTCGGAGAAGTTCACGCGGCCGCCGTTCAGCTGGACCGTGCCGTCGTCGGCGATGGGGTGCCCGTCGACCGCCAGCAGGACGTCACGGTCGCGGAGGATGCCGGCCCCGCTGCCGTAGGGATCGACATACGTGACCGCAACGCCGCGCTCGGGCTCGGGCAGGGCGAGGTCGGCGCGCAGCGCCGGGTTGCGG
>CAZJBP010000131.1:0-10284 GCA_964544115.1 uncultured Victivallales bacterium
CGGGCGGCGAGCGGAAGGCGGCCGTGCGCCGTGCGCAGGCCGACCTGCGCGCCGCACAGGCCGACCTCGAGGCGGCGACCGACCAGCTTCGGCTGGACGTCGAGCAGGCGCGGCTCCAGGTGAGCGATGCCTGGGAGCGGCTGGACGTCACGCGCAAGAGCGTCGAGAGCGCCGAAGAGTCGCTGCGCATCACACGCGAGCGCTACCAGAAGGGCGCCGCGCCGATCACCGAGCTGCTGATTGCGCAGGTGGCGCGCACGGCGACGCTGACCCGCCAGGAGGCGGCGCGCTACGACTACCTGACGGCGTCTTCAAATGCGCAACGGGCGGCAGGCGAACTGTTCAGGCGCTATGCGTCGCCGGTCCAACAGGCGGCGGTGGGGCCGTGAGGCCGCTGGCGCCAATCGGGATGGATGAGGATTCGGAGAAGGGAGGCGGGTGCCATGGATAAGACACACATCGTGCGGTATGCGAAGGGATCGTTCAAGTGGGGCGCCGGGTCGATTGCCCTGGCGGCCGTGATTGCGTGGTCGGGCGGATGCTTCGCCAAGAAACAGGCCCCGGGCACGGTGGAGTCTGCGCCGGGCGTTCCCCTGCCGGCGGGCGCGGACACTGTGGCCGCGACGGCCGAGGCGACGCCGGTGCGCATCGACGTGATCGGCACGGTGCAGTCCGTGGAGAAGGTGCACCTCAGTTCGCGGCTCAGTGCCTACGTCAAGGACGTGCAGGTCAGCGCGGGGGCCCAGGTTCAGAAGGGCCAGGTGCTGGTGCGGCTGGATGATCGCGAGCTGCAGGAGCAGCTGCGCGCCGCCGAGGCGCAGCGGTCGCAGGCCGAAACGGAGTTCAACCGCACGCGAAAGCTGATGGAAACCGGGGCGGCCACGGAGCAGGCCCTCACCGCCGCCCGCACGGGCTTCGAGGCAGCGCAGGCGCAGAAGCGGCAGGTGGAGGTCATGACGACCTTCACCGAGATCGCCGCGCCGATCGACGGCGTGGTGACGGACCGGCGGGTCGAAATCGGCGACCTGGCCAACCCGGGCCAGGTGCTGCTGAGCGTGTACGATCCCGTGCACCTGCGCGTGGAGGCGGACGTGCCGCTGCGCCTGCTCGATCGCCTGCCGATCGGCCGCGACGTGACGGTGCAGATCGATCGCCCGGCGATGACGTGCAGCGGCCGCGTCGAGCAAATCGTGGCCGAGGTCGATCCGCAGACGCGCACGCAGACCGTCAAGGTGCGCCTGGCCGGCTGCACCGCGCCGGTGCTGCCGGGAACCTTCGCGCGGGTGTGGATCGAAGAGGCCGTGCGGCCTGCGGTGCTCGTGCCCTGCGCGTCGGTGGAGCGCATCGGGCAGCTTGAGTTTGTCCGCGTCGCGCGCGATGGCCGGGCCATCCGCCGGCTGGTCAGGACTGGGCAGGTGCACGGTGAACGCGTCGAGATCCTGGCCGGGCTCGAGACCGGGGTCGAGGTGCTGACGGGACAGACGACCCCTTGATGGAAGGAGGCCCCTCATGGAGAAACGCAATTCGCTCATAACCGGCGTCATCGACGGGTTCCTCCGCGGGAACATCGCGCTGCTGATCGTTCTGCTCAGCCTTGCGGCCGGCGTCATTGCGCTGACGGTCACGCCGCGCGAGGAGGAGCCGCAGATCGTGGTCCCGCTGGCCGACGTGATGGTCAGCTATCCCGGCGGCAGCGCCGAGGAAGTCGAGCAGATGGTGTCGACGCGGCTGGAGAAGCTGCTCTACCAGATCGACGGCGTGGAGTACGTGTACTCCATGTCCCGGCCGGGAATGGCCGTGGTGACCGTGCGGTTCCGCGTCGGCGAGGACCGCGAGAAGAGCCTGATCAAGCTCTACAACAAGGTCTTCCAGAACGTCGACAAGACCACCCCCGGCATTGCCGGCTGGATCATCAAGCCGATCGAGATCGACGACGTCCCGATCGTCAACATCACGCTGCACAGCGCGCGCTATTCGACGTACGACCTGCGGCGCGTTGCCGAGGAGCTGGTGCCGCACCTGCAGCGCATCGTCGACACCGCGGCCATCACCGTGCACGGCGGCGAAAAGCGGATTCTGCACGTGCAGCTGGACACCGAGCGGCTGGCGGCGTACGGGCTCTCGGCCATGGAAGTGGCTGGCGCGCTGGGCGTGTCGAACGCGCAGGTGGACGCCGGGGAATTCGACCAGGCCAACCGGCGCGTGCGCGTGCAGGCCGGTCCGTTCCTGCGCGACGCCCGGGAGGTGGCCAACCTGATGATCGGACTGCACGGCGGGCGGCCGATCTACCTGCGCGACGTGGCGGCGGTCGAGGACGGGCCGACCGAACTGGCGACCTACACGCGCATCGGCTTCGGCCCGGCGGCCGGGGACGGCCTGGCCGGCACCGAGGATGAGGCGGCCGTGACGGTGGCCGTGGCCAAGAAGAAGGGCAGCAACGCCGTGAGTGTGGCCCGCGACGTCGAGGCCAGCCTGGAGGCCCTGCGTGGCACGGTGATCCCCGACGAGGTGTCGGTGCGGCTGACGCGCAACTACGGCGAGACGGCCAACGAGAAGGTCAACGATCTCGTGCTCAACCTCATCATGGGCATCGTGACGGTGGTCGGGCTGATCGCCCTGACCATGAGCTGGCGCGAAGGCGTGATCGTCGCGCTGGCCATTCCCATCACCTATTCGCTGACCCTCCTGTTCAACTACCTCTTCGGCTACACGATCAACCGCGTCACGCTCTTTGCGCTCATTCTGGCGCTGGGGCTGCTCGTCGACGACCCGATCGTGGCCGTCGAGAACATTTCGCGCTATCTCTCCATGCGCCGGTACCCGCGGCTGGACGCGATTGCGATGGCGATGAAGGAGGTGTTGCCCCCGATCGTGCTGGCCACGCTGGCGATCATGGTGGCCTTCGTGCCGATGTTCTTCATCAGCGGCATGATGGGCCCGTACATGGCCCCGATGGCGCTGAACGTGCCGCTAACGATGTTCTGCTCGATGCTGGTCGCCTTCACGATCACGCCGTGGCTGGCCTCCAAGCTGCTGAAGCCGCAGGGGGGCGCGCACGCCGAGGCCTATGACATCCACACGACAACCGTCTACCGCGTCTACAGCCGGCTGGTTAGCCCGTTTGTCGACTCGCGGCGGCGGGCCGTCCTGCTGCTGGCCACCGTGGCCGTGCTGTTCGCGTTCTCGGTGGTGCTGGCTCTGACGGGCCTCGTTCCGCTGAAGATGCTGCCGTTCGACAACAAGAACGAGTTCCAGGTTGCGGTCGATATGCCCGAGGGGGCGACGCTGGAGCAGACCGATGCGGTGGTGCGCGAGGTGGAGACCTTCATCCGGAGGATGCCGGAGGTGGTCGATTACACGGCCACGGTCGGCGCGGCATCGCCGATGGACTTCAACGGCCTCGTGCGGCATTCCTACCTGCGCGAGGGCTCCCACGTGGCCGACCTGCGCGTGAACCTGCTCCATCGCACCCGCCGTCAGATGGACAGCCACGCCATCGTGCTGCGCATCCGCGAGGGCATCGACGCCCTCGCCCGTGCCACGGGCGCCGAGATCAAATTGATCGAGGTCCCGCCGGGCCCGCCGGTCCTGGCGACGGCGGTGGCCGAGATCTACGGGCAGCCCCACCACATGTACGCCGACCTCGTGGCCGCGGCGCAGACGGTCAAGGATGCGATGCGCGCGGAGAAGGGCGTTGTGGAAATCGACGATATGGTGGAACACAACCAGCAGAAGCTGTTCTTCGAGGTGGACCGCGAGAAGGCCGGTCTGAATGGCGTGTCGACCGAGGACGTCGTGCGCTCGCTGAGGCTGGCGCTCAGCGGGATGCCGGCCGGAACGGTGCATGTGCCGTCGGAGAAGAACGAGCTGCCGATTGTGCTGCGCCTGCCGCGGGAGATGCGTTCGGATGCCGAACACCTTCGCACCATCCTCGTCAAGGGCCGCGGCGGCAACGCCGTGCAAATCGGCGAGCTCGGGCGCTTTGTCGAATCGGTGGAGGACAAGACGATCTTCCACAAGAACCTGGACCGGGTGGTCTATGTGACCGCCGAGATGGCCGGCCGCGGGCCCGCCTATGCCGTGCTGGGCCTGCAGAAGCACTTCAAGGAGAACCCTCTGCCCGACGGCATCCGGATCGACTGGAGAGGCGAGGGCGAATGGAAGATCACCGTGGATGTGTTCCGCGACCTGGGCATCGCGTTCGCCGTGGCGTTGCTGGCGATCTACGCGCTCCTGGTTTACGAAACCAGCTCCTACGCGCTGCCGGGCGTGATCATGCTGTCGATCCCGCTGACCCTGATCGGCATCATGCCGGGGTTCTGGCTGCTCAACGCCATCGTCAACCGGCCGGTCGGCGGATTCGACAACCCCGTGTTCTTCACCGCCACGGCGATGATCGGCATGATTGCCCTCGGAGGCATCGTGCAGCGCAACGCGATCGTGCTCATCGACTTTATCCGCCACGGGGTGGAGCAGGGCCTGGGGCTGAAGGATGCGGTGATCGAGGCCGGGGCGACGCGCTTCCGGCCGATCTTCCTGACCACCTCCACCACGCTGCTCGGAACGTGGCCCATCACGCTGGACCCGATTTTCAGCGGGCTGGCCTGGTCGATCATCTTCGGGCTGTTCGTCTCGACGGCGTTCACGCTGGTCGTGGTCCCGGTGGTCTACGCGCTGATCTACGGCCGGCCGCAGCCCGCGGCCCGGGCCTGAGAAGGAATGGAATCGGAAGAGGTGTAGACATGAACTTGGCCCTTTTGATCAGAGGCGCGGCAGGCGCGGTCGCCGGCGGTGCGGTCGGCTACGCGATGTACCGGTTTGTCGGTTGCCGCACCGGCGCCTGTCCGCTGACGGGCAACCCGTGGGTCTCGGTCGCCATCTGGGCGCTGTTCGGCCTCCTGTTCGCGAGCGGGCCGCGTCAGGCGCCGTAGCGCGCGGGCGGCTCGCGCAAGGGAGGAAACTCCTCGCCGGGGTCGACCGGGAAGTTGAAGACGGGTGCCAGATCGACCGTGAGGTCGGGCAAGGTCGGGCTCGTGAGCGGCTGGGTTTGGACAAAGGCGCCGTACCGGCGATAGCTGGCCCCGTCGAGAACGAACACTTCAACACAGGGCGGCCAGGGCGTGACGAGCCAGACCTCCGCCACCCCGGCACGGGCATACGCATCCGTCTTGATGCCTCGATCCCGGTGGGCCGTTGAGGGTGACAGGATCTCGATGACCAGAGCCGGCGCGCCCTCGATATGCGTGCTTCGGATCTGCTCGCGGCGACACACCACCACGAGATCTGGCTGCACAATCGTGGTCTCGCTCAGTTTGACGTCGATGGGCGCGGCCATGGCCCGGCATGGGGCTTTCAGTAGACGGTTGGCCACCTGCCGGGTCAGTTCGGTCTGGACACACTGGTGCCGAACGCTGGGTGCCGGCGACATGGCGTGCGCCTCGCCGTCGATAATCTCCCAGCGCTCGTCTTCCCCCCAGGACCGGTAGTCCTTCCACGTGTAAGGCGAGCGTTGCGCTATGGCCGACGAACTCATGCGGATAAGATACCCCCTCGGATTCTGCGAGGCAAGCACACCGCCAACAGCACGCCGCTCAATGGATGCGCTCGTGTTCCGGCGGGAATCGATCGCGTCCTACCGCCCCAGCAGGCGCAGCAGGCGGCTGAGAATCGTGTGCTGCTGCAGCGTGCCGGCGAGGTCCGCGGGAGCCATGAGCTTGAGCTTCTCGTAGCTGGCGGCGTTGGCCGCCGCGCGCTGCGCAACCAGCTCGGACAGCCGCTGCGGGATGTCGTCGCGCAGGGAGAGCAGCCGCTGGAAAGCCGGGCTGGAGATCTCCAGCAGTTCGACCTCGGTGGCGGCCGTCAGCGTGGCCGTGCGCGGCAGGCCGGTCACGAGGCTCATCTCGCCCGCCAGCGCGCCGGAGCCCAGCTCGAACGTGTGCGGCTGCGCGGCGTCGGGGAACTCGATGCGCCCGGAGAGCGTGCCGCCGACCAGGACAAATGCCGCCTCGCCGGGGTCGCCCTGGCGGAAGATGGCCTCGCCGCGCGTGTACTGCACGTGGCGCATCAGCCGCGCCGCCTCGCGCACCTCGACCGCGCCCAGCAGCGGCCGCCCGTCGGGCCCGGCCAGCAGCTTCGCGCAGAAATCGCTGCGGGCGAAGTCGGCGGCCCGCCGGTCCAGCTCGCGCTCATCCGGCGGCTTCTGCCTCTGAGTGTAGACGACCTCCATGAAGTCGTTGAGCAGCTTGTCGCTCATCGGGAACGGAATCTCTATGGCGCGTCGCTTGAACTCGTACCAAATCATGCGCTGCACATCGCCCTGCACGGGCGTGCGGTCCTGGTAGCGGCGGGTCCAGAAGCGAAGGTCGTAGTTGATGCCAAAGTCCTTGAATTCGGTCAGGTACGCGCTGGGCGGCGGGTCGGCTAGCACCTCGGGCACGCTGCGTGCCGCGGCGACCAGCGCGGCGATGACCGCGGCGGGCGCGTCGGAATAGCTGGCGCCGACGGGGATCCGGTGCCGCCTCAGCGGGGTCGGGTGGCTCATGTTGTGGATCACCGAATCGGCGACCTTGCTGTTGGGGATGACCATGATGTGGCCAGCCACGGTACGCAGGCGGGTCTCCCGCCAGTTCGTCTCGATCACTTCGCCCTCGATGTCGCCGATGGCCACCCAGTCGCCCGGCACGGTTGAGCGGACAATGTGGATCGACATGCCGGCCAGCAGATTCCCGAGCACGCCCTGGAGCGCGAAACCGACGACCGCCGTCAACAGCGCGGTGGACGCCAGCAGGGGGGAGATATCGATGCCCAGAACGCCTTTGAGCACGCCGAACGCCGCGGCCACGACAAGCACCGTGTTGAGGATGTTGCGGATCAGCCGCGGAACGGGGAACGGCCGGTCGCGCACGACGTAGCACATCCGCGCGATAGCCTCCGCCAGGCCGATCGCCGCCGCCAGAGCCCAGAAGGCATACCAGGCCCGGAGATGCGCCGAATGTCCTTCCAGCCACCCCTGCAACAGCCCGTCGGTTCCGGCCAGCAAGGCCGCCGCCGGCGTCAACAGCAGCACCAGGGCTGGCCGCGCCACAAAGCCCGCCACACCTGCCATGCCCGCCGCTTCGGCGGCACCACGGACCCCAGCGCCGGCCAGCGCCGCCGCCCGCCGCCGCAGGGGCGCGCTGAGGATGTGTGCCACCGTGAAAAGGGCCGCCGCCACCGCCGCCTCGATACCGTATGCCGCGTAGATGCTCATCGTAGACCCCTATTGATCAGTTCCCAATAGCATCCCACAGGATGCAGGTTGATAGGCTGTAGGCTGTTAGTCTGTTAGGACGAGAGCCCACTTCGCCACGCTTGCGCCTTGCGTCATTTACGATGTCAGAAGACCGAGATCTTTCGCTTCCACCTAACGCTGACCTGACCTTTTGATGAAAGCGCAGCTTACAGCAATAAGGTCGAGGTTGATGTTGGACTGCTCTCATGTGATGCTTTTTGTCACGCACACCAGCATGATCAGAAGGAAGAACGCAAGGATCACGTACATGGCAATCGTGAGCCCCGGGGATGCATACTTCATGTTGAGACGGATGGGAAACAGGATGCTCGGCGGGAGTTGCCTGTCTCGCAGTTGATCAAGTATGCCGTAGCGCACGCGTGTCTCCTTTCCACAAGAAGGGCAGGCGATGGTTGCCCCCTGCTTTGCGGTGAGATCATTTGGATCAATGTTGAACCGACAATGTTGGCATTTCATCTTCACAATCCAACAGCCTACAGCCTAAATCGCTAGTAGCCGCACTGCCCCATGGGACGCCATGTTCAGTCATCCGTGTTCAATGACCACGATCGCACCAGCTACCGAACACTGATGACTGACCACTGATCACTGAATTCCAACCCGCATGCCCTGCCTGGCCAGGCGCGCCCCCGGGGCGCGCTGCTTCAGCCGTTGCTCGCGGCGCGCGAGTTCGGCGTCGCGCGCTCCCGGCGGGTGATGCGTGACCAGCAGCCGGCGGATCCCCGCCTCTGCCGCCACGTCCACGGCGTCCTGCCACGTGCTATGCCCCCAGCCCCTGGTGGCGGCTGCGGTCCTGCGGTCGTACTGGCCATCCATGACGAGGACGGCTGCCGGCTGCGGCTGACGGCACAGGGCGAGAAAGTCGCTCCGCGCGGCGGCCGTGGCCACCCCCCACTCGATGTCTGTTGCGAACACCAGCGCGGCGCCCGTGGCGGGCTCGTCGATGCGGTAGGCGTGGCACCCGTCGGGGTGCTGGACGGCGCACCAGCGTACGGTCAGGCCGCCGTAGCGCAGCCCCCCGGAGGGCGGGGTGGCCGCGAGCGCGCGGTAGGTGAGCTGCGCGGGCATGTGCCGCGCGGCGACGGGCCACAGCGGCGGCCCCAGCAGGTGCTCGAGCGCCGCGCGGGGCGTGAGCCCCCCCCGCCGCGGGGAGGCGAGGGTGAGCCGGAGATTCCGGCGATAGAGCAGGGGCGATGTCGCCAGCCCGAGGACGTGGTCGAGGTGATAATGGGTCAGCAGCATCAGGACCGGTTTCGGGGCGCCCGCGACTTTCGCGGCGAGGTGCTGAAGGCCGGTGCCCGCGTCGATCAGGATGCGTTCGCCCGCGCGGCCCTCGACGAGCAGGGCGGTCGTATCGCCGCCGAACCGCTCGACGGCACGGCCGGTCACGGGTCGCGTCCCCCGCACGCCTCCAAAGGTCAACCGCATCGCTACTTCTCCGTCAGCTCCCACACCCCGTCCCACGCCGCCGGCGGGTGGGCCACGTATTCGCGGCAGCGCGCGGCATAGGCCCTCGCCGCCGGGTCGGCCTCGGCGATCGCGCCAAAGACGGCCACGGCGTCAGCAAAGCGCCCTTCGGTGAACAGGCGCAAGCCTTTTCCGAAGTCCGCCATCCACGGCGGCGGCTCCTCGTCGGCCAGGCCGGTCAGCTCGAACACGCGCACCGGCGTGCGGCGGCCGATGACGCGTAGCACCGCCAGTTCGCGCCCGATGAAGCGGCCCTCGCAGCCGCGCCACGTGCTTTCGGCCACGAGGAGATAGGTGCCGAAGGCCTTGTTGGCGCCCTCCAGGCGCGAGGCCAGGTTCGCCGCGTCTCCGAACATGGTATACGCGAAGCGATCGTTCGATCCCATGTTCCCGACAACGACCTCGCCCGTGTTCAGCCCGATGCGCGTGTGCAGCACCGCGCCGGCGAGGCGCGCGAAGTCGTCCCGCCGGGCGGCCAGCTTCCGATGGCAGCGCAGCGCGGCCCGGCAGGCCCGCTCGGCGTGGTCCGGCTGCGCGGCGGGGGCATTCCAGAACGCGACGATGGCGTCGCCGATGTATTTGTCCAGCGTGCCGCCCTCGTCGAGGATGATGGCCGTCATGTCGCTCAGGTAATCGTTCAACAGGGCCGTGAGGGCCTGCGGCTCCAGGCGCTCGGAGAACGACGAGAACTTCTCGATGTCGGAGAACAGCATGCTCAGCTCGCGCCGTTCGCCGCCGAGGGTCAGCTGCGCCGGGTTCGCGAGGATCCGGTCGATGACGGCCGGGCTGAGGTAGTGGCGGAAGGCCTGCTTGATGAACGCCTTCTGCCGGCCCTCGGTGGCGTAATTGACGATGACCGCGCCCACGAGCGCCAGGGCTACCGCGGCCTGGCCCTGCGCGACGGGCCACCAGAAGCCCTGTGCATAGGCGAGCCAGCCGACCAGCGCCGGCAGCGGCAGGAAGACGAGGAACGCGGCCACGGTCTGCCCGGCGCGGCGCGCGTGTGCCGCGGCCAGCGCCGCCAGCAGGCCCAGCACCGCTGCCGCGAGGCCCGAGGCCAGGGGCGGGGCGTCGGCCAGGCAGCGCGCGGTGAGCAGGTTGTCCAGCACGGTGGCATGAATCTCGACGCCGGGGTACACGCGGCTGACCGGCGTGGGCCGCAGGTCGTAGAGCCCCGGCGCGCTGAAGCCGAACAGCACGTAGGCGTCCCGGAACTCCTCCGGGTCCACCAGGGGCTTCTCGCCGGCCTGCAACTGCAGGGCGGACCGGATCACGGCGCTGGCGCTGACGGCTTCGTGACGTCCGTCGCGCCCGGCGAAGCGCAGGAGCAGTCGACCGGAGCGGTCGACAGGGATGCTTCGATCGCCGAGACGCAGGCGGCCCGGTTCAAACGCGGGCGCAAGCGCGGGCGAGCCGGCGAGGAAGGCGCCCAGGCCCATCGATGGCACGGCACTCCCGTCAAACACGCGGAACAGGGCGGCGCGGCGAAAGACGCCATCGGCGTCGGGATCATCGCTGACGTTGGC
>CAZJBP010000132.1:0-10247 GCA_964544115.1 uncultured Victivallales bacterium
ATCATAAGGAGGTACTCGGCTAAGTGCGACGAATAATTCATTCTCAACTAGGCCGCATGATTAGTAAATTACTAATCTTAACGCTTATACTATCCGTTTGCAGTGATGTTATTGCCCAAGTTACTTCAGGGGATACTTTGGGGACATCAAGATGGGCAGTCATTGATTTCACGGTAAAATCAGGAAATGCTGACGAGTCATTAGGTCGTCTAGCTTCCGATTCGGTTGCTGTTGAATTCAACAAGACTAATCGTTATGATATTACTCCTCGGAGTACAGTCGATCAAGAGTTGAAGAATCTGCAACTTAATCTGCCACTCAATAAGTTAGGCTTTCTTCGATTAGGCAGCGCACTTGATGTTCAAAATATTGTCTTTGGACAAGTTGAATCAGTTAAGGTGAGCGGTAATCCGAAGGTTGCGCAAGTTGTTATTTCTGTACGTGTGATCGATGTTGCTTCGGGTTTAGAGGTTAATGGCGCATATGGTTCTGGTAAGAGTTCGCCCCGCCCCGGTTATAGTGGCGCGGACGATACGCTTATTCAAGAAGCTATTGCGGAAGCAGCCTTTGAAGCCGTAAACTCCTTAAAAGCATTTACACTTCCCGAGGCTACTGTTCTAAATATGTCCGGAAGCCGTAACATTCTCCTTAACAAAGGTCAACGTGAAGGCATCAAAGAGGGCATGAAGATGATCATCCTCCGTAACAAAGAAGAAGTTGCGGTGGTACAGATTACTCTAGTTGAACCTGATAGCTGTATAGCCAAAATCATTACTGAGTATAAGGGTGTTGCTCCTGGCGATAAGGCAAGAGCAGCATTTGAATTGCCTAGTTATAAAATGAAGGGTGACAAAGTAGCGTTATCGAAACCTAGAATAACCAAACCCGGCGGAATTGGCAAGATGTTGATGCCGGTTATAATCGCTCTTGGTGTTGCTGTTATTGTCATGGCCGGCGGTGGTGGTGGAACGTCTGCGACAGAAGCTGTTAAAGCTGAGGCGTTAAACGTTACAACTGTTAATAGCCCGCAAGTACCTATTGGGGCTGCCGTTAGGTTGAGTTGGGCAACAACATTGTTTGCGAAGGGCAATAAGTCTGCTCAAAACTGGCTTATTTATCGTTCCGACTTTAACCAGATGGTTGGTGGAATGAGAGCGCCAGTTGATGTTGTTGCTGGCAATCAACACTATGCTATTGAAGAACCAGGAGTTAAGGCGACCCTCGACTTTCCTGCGCCTGCGAAGATTGGCTCTGATGATTTAAATAATCAAAATGTTGATAACGTGCCAGGAATCGTTCCTGGTAATTCGTATGTGTTCCAAGTTGGTTTAGTGTATAGTCTTGACCCGCTTGAGAGTCCAAACGGAGCCACAAGTACTCAGTATTTTCCAACGGATCCTTCTAATCCTTCTGGATTAGCAACACCTTTGAATTTGCCGGTGTTGCTCACTCCAACTAATGGAAGCTCTTCAGTGCTCCTAACGGCTGCGAAGTTTTCGTGGAATGCGGTAAGTGGGGCGAATCAGTACTTCCTTGAGGTATCGACCGATCCTACGTTTGTTGCATCATCTAGTTCAGGCCATAAACTGTTTACATGGGGTCCCATGCAGACTGTTCAGTCGACTGGTATGATTGCAACAGAAATTCTTAACATTAGAAGTACTTTTGAGAACTTTACGCATCCAGTAGGTACTTTCCCGAATGTTTATTGGCGTGTTGGTGCAAGTCGTATACAAGATAATCCAGGCCCATACCCCGATACCCATGGTCATCGGTTTATTTGGAGCCAAGCTTATCAGTTCCAGTCAGTTGAATTTCCGCCGCCGCCGCCCTAGTCACTCAGGTGAGTGTTAGTGCTCTTTGAATAACACTAATGGGCCTGGCGTGATGTTAGGCCCATAGATGATAAAATAAATTTTGTGACGAACTGAATCCAGCTATATAGCGATTAATACATTTGCTGTATAGCTGTGCTAAGAAGTTGTAAGATAGTCCTGTAAGATAATATCGACCCTTGCAAGTTGCCTTGTATTACATGGTACTTTGCATACTAAAGTTAGAGGTGACTGAAGATGTTTCGGCGCACTCCTTTATATGTTGTGCCTATCATAGCTGTCCTTATGATCGCTTGTAGCGGCTTTGCTGCTGTAAGTCCTACGGTCAGCTCTGGATATGTGCCTGGCTTCCGACCCGGCGAAGTTGTCATCACACTGAAACCAGGTACAACCCTGGATGATGCAATAGCTGTCGCTGAATCTATGAATGCCATTATTATTGACTCTCTGCCTAGCTGTGATACTTATCTTCTTAGAACACAATCTTATACTAGATATGAAACTGGGGAGCGCGGAAGAGCAGCGGTAATGGATGTTGCATCCTATGCATCTCAAGACCCACGTGTTAACTACGCACGTCCAAACTTGGTGGGCGTAAACTTTGCTATCCCAAATGATCCCTATTACTCGCGTCAATGGCCGCTTACTATGATGAAGCTTCCTGAGTCATGGAATCTAGAAAAGGGCAAAAGTAAAATAGTTGTAGCTGTTATTGATAGTGGATTTGAACTCACCCATACCGATATGCTAGGTCGTTTTCTGCCAGGTATTGATGTTGCGGATATGGATGATAACGTTACAGCTCCGGCTGCAATAGCAAGCGCTTTTCACGGGCAATGGGTGGCAGGCACGATTTCGGCGCTAACAAATAATGCGCTTGGTATTGCCGGTGTTTGTTGGGAAGGCGTAAAAATACTTCCGGTTAAAGATGTGAGAGATACATCATTAACAAGTGAACCGGACAACTTTACTTTTCTAAGTGCATATCAGTACTTACTTGATTATTCGCCACAGCCTGACGTTATCGTTCAGGCTCAGGGCATCTATTCTGCTGGAGATCCTACAGAGCAAGGTTTAATTAAGTCATTAACCGATAAAGGGATTATTTTCTTGGCAGCCGTTGGAAATAGTAATTTCAGCACCACCATTAATAATGTACGTCCTGCTTGCTATCCGGAAGTGCTTAGTATTGCAGCCGTAAATTCAACTAAGCGCAAAGCCAGCTATTCCAACTTCGGTAAAGTAGATTTTGCAGCGCCGGGTGGTGAAAGTGGCGGTCCTGCTGATAGTTGCTTGAGGTTAGATAAAGGTAATACTATTACATGGAACTGGACGGGTACCTCTGCTGCCGTTGCTTACGCAGGCGGTGCAGTTGCTCTTGGTTTATCTGCTGGGATTAAACCCGCCAAGATAGTCGAATACCTTAGAGCAGGCGCTGATACACTTGGCCAATCAGTCCCGAACGCAAACTATGGCTATGGTGTTATCGATATATTTAAAACCTTTAGAGCTGCCGGTTTGATTAAGTTAAATATAACGATTGATACGCCTTTAACCGGTGCGCAGATCGAAACACAGGTTGTTCCATTTCACTTTACTTTTTTCAACATGAACCCTGACTCATTAGTGGTGACAGTTGACGGTGAACCAGTTGTTATCGAAGATCCAATTGTTGTAAGCGAGACCGATCCGATGACCTCAACCTTAAGTACTACTTTGATGTTGTCCCCGACAGGTCTAGATAGCGCTCATACGGTTGAAGTGACCGGAACTAGCGCAGTTGACTCGACTTATTCTATCACCAAAACAGCATTGGTCTCGGTTGTTCCGCATTTGTTGCGACAGGGAAGACATATGATTTCCGTTCCTTATGGAATGGCAGAACGTTCACCGGAATCAGTGTTTGGACCTGACTTCCGCTTATATCGATGGATTTATGAAGATGGATCAGGCTTGTGGGCTCGCTATACCTCATCAGGGGTACAAGATGAGCGTGCTAGCTTTAATCCGCCTTCTCCAGGAATGTATCCGGACGGCGGCTCTGATTTTATTTCGCCACTAGGTCTTGGTTGGTTTATTGATCTTAGTGGAGATATTAGTGTTGTTGTTGATCAAGCCGGTTTGAGTGTTCCCTATGACATCGAGTTAACGCCTGGTTGGCAGCTATTTGGTAATCCGTTCCCCTTCGATGTTGATTGGTCTACAACTCAATTCGATGTGCCGGGTTATCGACTTTCATTACTGGAGGCCATTAACAAGGGGTTTGTTCGTGGTGAACTTTGGCGCTGGAATGGTGTAGGTTATGAGTTTGATGTAGCGCCTCTTGGACGAATGAGAGCATGGGAAGCGCATTGGCTGAAAGTACTTCAGCCGTGTACGATGATCCTAAAGCCACTTTCATCGGGCGTCTCACGCGCACAAACAACTGATTGGGCTACCACTTTAGTAGGCACTGGCGGATGGTTGATGAAACTGGCCGCTCAGGCTGGTGATTTGGACGATGCCCAGAACTTTATCGGTCTTAGTTTGCGCCCAGGTTTAAGAACCTCACAGATTGAGAAGCCGCCATCGGTTAGCCCGTTTGTCAGCCTCTCGATGCAACCCTATACGCGCAGCGCGAATATGGCGGTTGATATTCGAAAGCTTGGCCCCGGTTTCACTATGTGGAACTTCTCGGTTTCGACTGATGTTCTTAATTCTAATGTCAACGTTTATTGGAACAACCTGATAGCTCCAAAAGTCGGAGTTAAAATGGTTTTGGAAGATACTACATCAGGGAAGCGTATAAACATGCTTACCAATCGATCGTACACCTTCCTAAGCGGAGGAAAGCCCACCGTCCGCAAATTCCGTGTTTACTGTGGCACGAACATACCTGTTTCGGTGCCTGCAACAACGCGGAGTACTAGTTCCATCGGAGCTCGTTAACCCAGTTTCCAAGTAAGCGCCATACATGATTGTATGGCGCTTACAGGGCGATGAGGAAGTGAGATAAACATGAACCTAATATCTAATAAAATTAAATTATTCTTCGGTGTCTTGGTTGGGTTATCCCTCCTTGCCACATGTGCATTTGCATCTATAGATGGGTACAAGAGCGCTCTTAGCACCAGCACTGTCCCCCCATTCTCAACTGATTATGCTGCGGTTGATATCGACAACGGCATAATTGGTTTTGCCCAAGGGATTAGTGGTCAGGTTATTTGGGGGGTCCTTGGTGATGTGGCTTATGATGCAGCAGGTAGGATAAGCCTCTATACTGTATTGGGGTCTGAGCTTGATGCTAATGATAATAATTCAGCATTAACTTGGGGAGCCCCTTATCCAAGCGGCGACTTCGGCTATATATCAGTAGGTGTCACGGATGCTGCCCAGGAATTTGCAGTGCAACGATACGGCACAGATGAAGGCGGAGCAGGTGGAGGTTGGATTTTGGCTCCATACAAGATGGCTGGCCGTCCTTCCGTCCAATCTCACTGGACTGGACCTGGTGGTGTTCAAGTTTGGATGCGTGCCGAGCTAATTCAAGATACTTGGAAATTTAACTTTTGGTTTGAAAATACAGGAGATGATCCGGTTATCGCTCAAGTTCGTTGGGCTGGTTGTATCCAAATGCTTGACGCAAGCACACCGGTAACTGGCCCGACCGCCTTGGAATATGTGTTGCCGCAAGGTTTGAGACCTTGGATTCTCGATCATATTCTGTCTTCTCCAAACTTACCGCCGGCGATTGATTTCTTTATTGATAAAACCAAGACAGCGCCCTCGCTTCACTTTATCACTCAATCTGATGATATGCACCCTGACCAGGTTGGGATGGATGCTTTGGCTGTAGGTGGTTTGGGAAGAACAGTTGGCGCTATTTGGGGATCAACGACTTTACCGGATGTCGAAGCATCACCTACTGCCATCGCATTAACATCGTCTGAGATTGTATTGCCAGGCAGATATCATATGACGACAGATGCTGGCCTGGGAGATCCGACAGGTTTTGATCCGGATGCGGTTATTTATGTGAACCTTGCTACTGGCGTCACAAACGCTTTCAAACCGATGGCGTTAGGTACTGAAGCGCCACGAATTATAAGTTATAACCCACTAGCTGACCCGAGTTTAAGCCCGAACCCATTTGAAATTATAGCAAGGGTGACCAATCTCTATCAGAAGCCGGAAGGTCCTGCTGACCTGCAGAATATTTTGGTTTCAATCGACCTTCCTACTGGGTACATCCTTTTGGATAATGATGCTCAGAAGTCGATCGATCGTTTAGCTCCTAATGAGACACAAGCAGTTAGATGGCGTGTGTATTCAACGGGTGCAAATACTGGAATCGATCAATATCGTGTAGTTGCTTCCGTCCAACAACCATATATTAGTAAGATTACTGCTAATAATCTTGTTACCTCTGTTACGGATTCGTTTAAGCTAAGACCACGATGGGTACAGTCGAGTATTCCCTTCGAATTCCCAGGCGCTCAGCCTTTGTGGACGACATTTGGATTGACTCGCGGTACCACTCGTCAGGTTAGATGGGATCCTGTGCTTGGTCAGTGGACGGGAATAACGCTTAACGAACGTGGCCGAGGTTTCTTTGTGAAACTTCAACAAGCATCTTTTGATCTTAGTGTAAAGCTCGCTAATGCCTCAGAACCTACTGGCGAACTTACCCAAATATATGCCATACCGCTCGATGATGGCTGGAACCAGATTGGTAACCCATGGTTGTATCCGATTAGTCTGAAGCAATTACAGTTCATTAATCCTGACGACCCAAGAGATACTCTTTCATTTGACGAGGCGTTAGGGCTTGGGCTAATTCGCAATGCGCTTTGGGATTGGAACCCCGATCTGAATAATGGAATCGGCGACTATGTTCTTGCTAACGATCCTTCCTCCAACACGGACGCTGTGCTTGAACCTATGAAGGGCTACTTCATTAAGGTGACCACAGGTCGTGAAAGAAGGCTTCAAGTTCTCTATCCGTTTGTTTCAATACCAGGCGCTGGTATTGCTACCACTGGTGTTAGTTCGTTAATAACCCGTTCAGTTGTATCTAATGATTGGGCATCACCTTCACGTAACCAGTGGCGTTTGGGGCTAACAGCGAGAACTGCGAAAGGGGCGAGCAATACAGCCTATTTCGGAGTTTCAAGCACATCTGTTGATGGGTATGACGTCAGAGATATCGAGTCACCCCCCTCATTCCCCGGTGGTGTTCAGGTGTTAATTGACCATCGAGCTTGGCCTTCACCAAATTCAGGGTTTTATCGACAAGATATCCGTAGCGCTACTACCAGCCGCAACGTCTATAGTATGATTGTTACTACAGATGTTCCGCAGATAGTTAGCCTGAATTGGCTGCGACCTGATGCTAATATGGCTGGCTACCGAATGAAGCTTGTTGACAAAGTGACTAATAAAACTATTACCATGAGTTCGACGACTTTCTATAGCTTCCGCTCCAATGGAACTCGTCGCTTTGAAATAATCTTAGAGAAGATAGCTCCTGCAGCAATTCGCCGTTAGGCCTATCTTTTGAAAGCAACCGCAAATGCGGCTGATGTAAGATACAAGGGGGCGGGACGAGTATTGTCTCGCCCCCTTATCTATAAGTAGATACTCTTAGAGGAGGGCGCACATGAAGTTATTTAGCAAAATAGGCGGCTGGCTGCCGCGAACGATTATCGTTATGCTTGTGTTGTCGTTGGTCTTCACTGTGGCTTGGGGACGCAGCAAGAGCAAAGACCAATTAAAGAATGTTGTTAAGCGCACGATGGTCGTATTCCCCATGGATAAAATCAGCGGGGCTAGTATTCCTGATAATGTCGATTTTACCGATATGTCAGGTGGGATATTATTCACATGTTTGTCAAAAGCAAACTTTAGTACGGTTTATTTATCCCAGTTCAACAAACGCAACCCTTCACTTCAAAGAGCGATTAGCGAGGGACGTTTAAAGAGTGATCAACTCGAATCACCCTACAATGACGACTTCAGCGGAGAGCGTCGGGCGGTCACACTTGCAAGAGAATGCTATACAAAACTGGCAATGGCTGGAACACTCACCGCTTACACTTATGATACAGCTACTCAAACAGTTTCCGTCACTTTGGTTGTTGATGTATTAAGTGTGGTAGACGGAAAAATAGTTGCTTCGAGTGGTCATGCAGGCAAGGCCACAGCAACTGAAATGGCAGGTGAAGTGAGTGAAGTCACTTTGTTGAAGTTGGCTCTCGAACAAGCATCTGGCTTGATTGCCATTGACGTTAAGAAGATGTTGGATACACCCCCGAGCGTGACTACTGCTCCACCAAGCAATTAGCTCTCGGCCTGATATGTGTGTAATGGAGGCATGGAATTTTCTTTATGCGTGATACTCGTCACCTATTGAAAATCTGGTTGTTTGCGTTGGTCGTTATTGCTTCAAATGCGATTGCCAGCCCTATAGGAACTGTTCGTATTTCACCTTACCCGTCGGTCGTTATGGCCGACGGGAAAAGCATTGTAAATATAAGTGTGGATGCGAGAGATCAGGGAGGTCATGCTGTTCCTAATGGAACGCAGGTAACTCTTACCACGACACTTGGTCAGTTCCGCGAATCAATTGTTTCTTGTACTTCAGGCGTAGCGCGGGCTGTGTTAGTTTCCGGAACAATTTCAGGCAATGCGAAAATAACAGCAAGTGTCATGGGTTTAATTACCATCGGTACTGCGGAAGTAGAGTTTGTTAACGACCGCCGGGCAATAAGTGCTGCAAGTGAATATATCGAAGTAGGAGGCCGTGATTATTTAGCTTATTTCCCAGAACCACGATGGGTTTCTGCAAGCGGTAAGAATAAAGAAGCGTTCATCATATATCGTGATATTGAAATTAGAGCGGATGACATGCAGCTCGATGCCGGAAATGAGCGTGTGATTGCTCGAAATGCGGTTGTTAAGTCGCTCGGCAAGACCCTTGAATGTGTGGAGCTTTCATATCAACTTCGAGCACGGCAAGGGATTGCGGTTACTAACTATGAAGGCCGAACCCAATTAGTCACAATTCGCGGGACGAACATCACTGGAAAACCTGAATACTTTAACGCGAATGATTTCCACATGCGAGATGACTTGGACACGGTACAGTCATTTATCACTGCACATTACATCACTATCTTCCCCAACAATAAAGTTCAATTTCACCGTGCTAATATTTATGTGGGCGGAGCAAAGGTGATGTCGCTTCCTCTCTATTCATTCGATATGTGGAGTGCAAGCGGACAATTCTTTTCTACCAATCTCATCGGTTTCCAAGATGGGCGATTGTCGTTGGAATTGCCTTTTTATTATATGTTAAGTCCTAAAGGCACAGGTGCTTTGACCTTAAGAACTCGTCAACAAGCAGGACGTGGATATAGCAGTTCTCACGGCACATTCCTCGACCTGGATCAGTCTTATAGTTCATCGGATAAGTATGATGGGGCATTCAGCTTAACGAACTTGGCAAGTGGCGATTGGGGCGCTTCATTTCTCCACAATCAACGTTTTGGCGAGAATATGCAGGGCTTCTTCATGGCCGATTTTCCTGAACATAAAGGCAGCTTCTTTTCTGCTTCTCTAAATAGGCAATTTAAAGGATTTCATGCGGGCCTAAGCGCTTCTATGCAAAATCAGTTCTCTGGGATTGACCCTGATGCAAAACAGTTTGACTTTTCATTAGAGACGGATCCTAGACGAATTAAAGGTACCCCTTTCAATAACACATGGGCGCTTACTTCAAGCTATACACGGATGAAAGGATATGATGGTAAGGAGTTTGCCGAGGATGGGGTTGGGCTTCGATGGCGTGGGATGATGAACCCGATTCGTTTTAGTAAGACTGGCTCCTTGCAGAGTGGCTTGACCGTCAGTAAGCTTTTTGGAACAAACGCTACTAAGGATGTCGACGTCCTGGCTACCATTTCGAGCACGATGCGTTTGTTCAATACGACTTCGTTTAATATTGTCTATGACTTCGCGCACGATAGTATGCGTTCTGCGATTATGGGAAGCCATAGATTGTCGGCACAAATTTACTCGACAGCGGGTCCGGTTCGTCTTTCTCTTATCGGTATTTCCGGATTGGATACGGACTACAACAGCATCTTAACGGATGCCTCCTTTCAAATCTCGCCGTTACTTCGGTTTGGGGCCAGCTATACTTACCAGAAGTTTGTTGGCTTTGGGGTAGATGACTTTTCGCTCGTACTCGGATACCGGATAGGTTTCCGCGAATTAGCTCTTACTTGGTCAAAAGAAGCCAAACGTATCAACATTGAGCTATTATCCGCTTCATTCTGAGGCATTAAAGTTAAGAAGTTTTGATTAAGCTTCTGTTTGCATTTGGGGAGAGAACACTTTCGTAGACTTCTACTACTCGTCTTGCCATGCTTT
>CAZJBP010000133.1:0-10176 GCA_964544115.1 uncultured Victivallales bacterium
CGCAATCCGGTCTCGTCAACGGCGGGCGTCTCGCGTTACTGTTGACCCGGTCATGAAGCTGCTTGAGAAATACCTGCTGCGCGAGTATCTGAAGACGCTGATTTACTGCCTGCTTGGCTTCGCGGTGCTGCTGGTGGTCGGGGACCTGTTCGAGCACGCCTCCTTCATGATCGACCGCAAGCCGGCACCGCTCGAACTGGCGACCTACTACGGGCTCTTCCTGGCGATCAGCTTCGAATACCTGGCGCCGGCCGCGCTGCTGCTGGGCACGCTGTACACGCTGTGGCAGTTCTCGCACCGCAGCGAGATCACCGCCATGCGCGCGGGCGGGGTGAGCCTGTTCCTGATCATGCGCCCGTTCCTCGCCGTCGCGGTCTCCCTCTCGCTGACAGCGGTGGCGATCAAGGAGTTCGTGACGCCGTATGGGACCGAATGGATGTCCGCCTTCCTGGCGAAGTCCGGGGACAAGAACGAGCGCGTGCACTACGACGTGGCCTACTTCAACGGGCTCGGCCGGCGGCTGTGGCTGATCGGCAAGCTGGACCTGGATGCCCCGCAATCGCTTCAGCAGGTGAAGATCACGTGCGAGCGGGAGGACGGCACGCGCTACCAGGAGATCAAGGCCAGCCGGGCCGAGTGGCTGGACGGGCAGTGGTGGCTGTTTGACGCGATCGTGCAGCGCTACGACGATGCCGACAACCCGATCGGCGGCGTGGCGCGGGCCTCGCCCGGAGGGGAGAACGTGGCCGAGTTTGCTTTTCTGGACGAAGTGCCGGCGGATGTGGTGAACGAGGTGATCAACTGGGATTTCCTGTCGGCGCGCGCCATCTACCGCTATCTCCAGCGCCACCCAGGATTGTCGCGGGAGGACCAGGTGCGCAAGGAATTGACTCTTCACCAGCGCGTGGCCACCCCGCTCTCGGGCCTGGTGGCCGCGCTCTTCGCGATCCCCGCGGGGATGAGGGGCGGGCGGCGCAGCGCGATGGCCGGCGTGATGTTGACGGTGGGCTGCTTCTTCGGGTTCTATGCGCTCATGCAGGTGGGGGCGTTCCTGGCGCTGCGCCAGTGGCTCAGCCCCTGGGTCGGGGCGTGGTTGTCGAATATTGTGTTTCTCGGGACGGGGACTATCATGGTGGCCAGGGTGCGGTGAGAAGGCGCGGCGTACGGGCGCCGCAGAAGGAGATTCGGACATGTCTATTCTGCATGAGCTGCTGCGGTCGGCGGTCGAGCGCGAGGCGTCCGATGTGCACCTCAAACCCTTCCAGGAGCCTTTCTACCGTGTGCACAGTGCCCTGATCGAGAGCGGGTTCGACACCCTGACTCCGGAGCACATGGTCGAGATTGTGACCGATATCCTGCCCGCCCACCTCCGGGAGTCGTTCCACAAGACGCACGAAGCGGACTTCTCGCACCAGGAGCCGGACGTGGGGCGGTTCCGCGTGAACGTCTTCATGTCCCAGGGCGTGCCGACCGTGGCCATGCGCCACGTCAAGACCGACATCCCCACGTTCGAGCAGCTGCGGCTGCCCCTGCATCTCAAGAAGCTGGCGGAGGTCCAGCGCGGGATCATCCTGCTCTCGGGCACGACCGGCAGCGGCAAGTCAACC
This sequence comes from uncultured Victivallales bacterium, assembly GCA_964544115.1. Taxonomy (GTDB): domain Bacteria; phylum Verrucomicrobiota; class Kiritimatiellia; order UBA8416; family JADHWI01; genus CAZJBP01. The sequence continues at coordinate 1,608 of CAZJBP010000133.1, forward strand.
ACGCTGGCCGCCATCATCGGCGAGATCAACCGCACGCAGCGCATGCGCATCATCACCGTGGAAGACCCGGTGGAGTACGTGTTTCTCGACGACCAGTCGCTGGTCACGCAGCGCGAGGTCGGATTGGACACGATGAGCTTCAGCAACGCGCTGAAGCACCTCATGCGCGAGGACCCGGACGTGATCCTCATCGGCGAAATGCGCGACCAGACCAGCATCCGCACCGCGCTGCTGGCGGCCGAGACCGGGCACATGGTGCTGTCCACGCTGCACGCGGGAACGGCCGACATGGCCGTGCCGCGCATGCTGGACGTCTTCCCGGCGGAGGAGCACGACCAGATCCGCCTGGCGCTGGCGGGCAACCTGCACGCGGTCATCTGTCAGCGCCTGATGCGCGACGTCAACGGCAAGGCGATCCCGGCGGTGGAGATCATGGTCAACTCGCCGACCGTGCGGAAGCTGCTGGAGAAGAACCAGCTCGATGTCCTGCCTGCGGCGATCGAGACCGGGGGCGAGGACGGGATGCAGACCTTCAACCAGTCGATCTACAAAGTGATCAAGAGCGGCACGGTCAGCGAGACCGAGGGCATGCTGCATGCCACGAATCCGGAATCGCTGCGCATGAACCTGCAGGGCAGCTTCCTCGACGAAGGGCACCGCATCCTTGGGCATTAGGATGGCACGGTCGAAGAGGATACGTCACCTGGTCGAGTACGTGCTGCTGAAGGGCGCCCTGGGCACGGTGGACCGCCTGTCTCCCGCGGCGCTGGCCCGCCTGGCCGAGCGCCTGGCGAACATCGCGTATCCCTTTGCCCGCGCCCGGCATCGCGTGGCCGTCGAGAATGTGCTGCGCGCCGGGTTGGCAACGGACCGCGCCGGCGCCGAGCGCATTGCGCGCGCCTCGTTCCGCCATGTGGCCGTCATGGCGGCCGAAGCGCTCAGGGCCCCGGCGTTCTTCTCCCGTCACCCGTGGAGGGAGTATGTGGATCTGCAGCTCTCGCCCGGTGCGGAGCGGGCGATCGAGGACCGCTCACAGGGGGTGATCCTGGTGTCCGGGCACTTCGGCAACTGGGAGATCCCGGGCCAGGTGCTGTCGACCATCCGCCCCGTCCTGGCGGTCGCACGCCGGATGAACAACCCCTGGGTTGAGCGCGTGGTGTTCCGAGATCGCCAGGGCAGCGCGATGAAGACGTTGCCCAGCCGCGGTGAGGGGCATTCCCCCCTGGTCGCAGCGCTGAGGGAGGGCGCCATGGTCGCCATGCTGACCGATCAGCATGCGCGGTTGCGGGGCATGCAGATCCCGTTCTTCGGCGTTCCCGCATCGACGCATACCGTTGCCGCGCGCCTGCACCTGCTGACCGGCGCGCCGATCCTGCCGGGTTACGCCCTGCGGACCGGGCCCATGCGGACGCGCATTGTCTTTGGTGAGCCGCTGCGGTTCAGCCGCACGGGGGACCGCGAGGCCGACACGCGGGCGATCCTGACGACCATCACTGCTCGCCTCGAGGCGGTGATCCGGCAGCACCCGGAGCAGTACCTCTGGTCCCACCGCCGCTGGCGCTAGAACGCGCCGAAGAACACGCTCGTGAAGGTCGTTACCGGGGTGGTTTCGCGCATGTCGTCGATGGCCTGGCGCACGTCGTTCACCGCCGCGCGCACCTCGTTGTAGAGCGAGTCGTCGGTGGTCAGCTTGCCGAGAACCCCCTCGCCCTTGTCCACGCGCTCGGCGATGCGCTTGAGAGCCGCGACGCCGTCGGACAGGTCGGTGTAGAGCTTCGCGTCGTCGGCCAGAAGCTTCTGCAGGGTGCCGTCGCCCTTTTCGATGCGCTCGGCCGTCGCCTGTAGGGATTTCACCGTCGCGGAGATGTCCGTGTAGAGCGTGTCATCCTCCGAGAGCAGCTTGCCCAGCAGGCCCTGGCCTTTCTCCAGGCGGTCCGACACGGTTTTCAGGGAGGCCACGGTGGCGGCCATATCGTCATAGATCTTGCTGTCGGAGGAGAGGAGTTTTCCGATCGTGCCCTCTCCGGCGGACACGCGTTCGACGATCGAGCGCAGCTCGATGGAGGTGGCCCGGAAGTTCTCGACGGTGCCTTCCTCGATCAGGCTCTTGCGCAGGCCGCTGACCAGCTCCGTCGCGTCGGCCAGCAGGTCCTTCGGCGGGACCCCGGGGTAGACGTCCAGCTTCTCGGCAAAGGGCTTGTCGTCCGAGCCGAGTGCGACCTGCAGGTTGCGTCCGCCGAGGACGCTGGTCGTTTCGACGGTGAAGGCGTAGTCCTCGTGCAAGACCAGCGGCTTCTGCAGGCTGATGAGCACGTGCACGCCGTCGTCGCTCAGGTGGAGCTTCTTGACCTTGCCCACCTCCATGCCGCGGCAGACGACCGAGTCGCCGGCGCGCAGGCCCATGACATCGACGAAGCGAATCTCCATCATCTCGCGCTTCTGAAACCACGATTCGCGCGACAGCAGGATGGTGAAGTAGCCCAGCCCGAGCAGCACGGTCATCATGAACGCGCCGACGAGCACTTCGAGCGACAATTCCCGGTCGAAAACCCGAGCCTTCATGGTTCTTTCCTTTCCCACTTGCCTGCGCGCGTAACGAATTGCGCTTCAAGAAATGCCTGCACATCCGGTTGACCCGAGCGGATGAACTCCTCGGGGGTGCTGAGTTCGACAATATGGCCGCTGTGCAGCATGGCGATGCGCGTGCCGATGGAGAGGGCGCTGTGCAGGTCGTGCGTGACCACCACGCTGGTAACGGTCTTCTCCTGCCGCAGCCGCTGGATCAGCGCATCGATCGTGCGCGACGTCACCGGGTCGAGCCCCGAGGTGGGCTCGTCGTAGAGGACGATCTTGGGGTCGCGGATGATGGCTCGCGCCAGGCCGGCGCGCTTGCGCATGCCGCCGGAGATTTCGGAGGGGAACTTCCCGGTGTCCTGCCCGAGGCCCACGAGCTCCAGCGTGTCCTGAACCCGGGTGCGGATCTCCTCCTCGGCCATGGCCGTGCGCTCGCGCAGCGGGAGGGCCACGTTCTCGAAGACCGTCAGCCAGGCCAGCAGGGCGCCGCCCTGGAACAGGTACCCGAAGTATTCGCGCAGGTGCACCAGCTCGGAGCCGCGGGCGGAGCTGATCGGGATGCCGTCGACGGTGACGATGCCGCTGTCGGGGGTCAGCAGGCGGACCATGTGCTTGAGCGTGACGCTCTTGCCCGCGCCCGAGGGGCCGACGATGACGAACGTCTCGCCGGGAAGGATGTCGAAGGACACCCCGTCCAGCACAGCGCGGCCCCCCAGCTCCTTGGCGACGCGGTCAAACCGGATCATGGGCGTGGGTGTGCTCATACGTAAAACAGGCGCGTGACGATATAGCCGACGATCAGGATCATGAGGAAGGACACGATCACCGCCCGCCGGGTGGCCAGGCCGACGCCCACGGCGCCCTGCTCCGTGGCGAAGCCCTCGTGGCACGAGACGATGGTGATGATCAGGCCGAACAGGAACGCCTTGAACAGCCCGACATACAGGTCCTTGACGTCGGCGTAGCGGGTGGCGTTGTCGATGTAGGAGGTCCACGACACGCCCAGCTGGCTCATGCCCACCAGGCCGCCGCCCACCACGCCGAGGATGCACGTGTAAAAGGCCAGCGCCGGCGTCATCACGGCCATCGCGATCAGCCGGGGCATGACGAGGAACCGGACCGGGTCGATGGACATCAGCTCCAGCGCGGCGATCTCCTCGGAGACGACCATCGTGCCCAGCTGGGCCGCCATGGACGACCCGACGCAGGCGGCGAGAATCAGGCCGGTCATGAACGGGCCCATCTCCCGCAGCATCGACACCATGACGGCCGTGCCGATGTTCACCTCCTGGTTGAAGTCGCGCAGCGCGAGCCCGGTCTGGAGGGCGAGGATCATGCCGGTGAACACGGCGACCACGGAGATCACGTTGAGGCTGCGGATGCCGGACATGAACATCTGGGTGACCAGCTCGCGGCGCGCGCGCGGCGTGAACATGAATCGCATGGCCACCAGGCTTCTCAGAAACAGCAGCCCGGCGCGCCCGGTCTCGCGGCACGCCAGCAGGACCCGCCGGCCGATGCGGCCCAGCGAGCCGCGCGGCGGCGGCAGGTTGGTAGGTTCACGTGTGATCATGGCATCTGTCCGGCCTCCGGGCCGGAGAGGGGCTCCGCGCTGCCGCCGGTGTCCCGGCTGTCGCTGAGAGGTCCCGTCCTGAATTTCAAAAGATACAGGAACCGGTACTCCTTGTCCAATCCCTCTCGCCGCGCGCCGAACAGGCCGCCGAGGACGGACCATCCGGATACCGAGCGGTCGTCGGACCCGTCGCGGCTGAACAGCGGGAACACGGAACAGTGCGTGCGACCTTCAGCTGAGCGCGAGTGCCGGAACAAGCCCCACAGGAGCTCCTGCTCCGTGGCCTTGCCGACCGCCTCCTGGCGGTAGAGCGTCCACAGCGGCGCCCAGTTCTGCTCCACGCCGCGCGTGAACTTCGCCGGCCAGAGCTCCAGCGTGCGGAAGCGCCAGGCCTCGCCCTCGCGCCGGTACGACATCAGCGGCCAGACCTTCCAGTAGCGGGACTGGATCTCCGGATCGGCGGCGTCGGCCGCGGCGTCGGGCGCGGGCTGGGCCGGGGGCGGCGTCGGATCCGCGGCCCCGGAGAAGAGCGAGCCCGCGGCGGCGGGTGGGGCGGGCGTCAGGGTGTGGGTCTGGCTGTAGACGAACGGCAGCGCGTAGAACGAGGACATGCGGTCGCCGGGGTTGTCCACCGTGCGCCACCAGAAGATGGGCCAGAGCGCGTAGGACCGGGAGGTCTCTTTCGTCTCCGTGTTGCCCCAGAACGGCCAGAGGTGCATGTACTCCTTGTCAGGGCGCTTGCCGTACTGCACGAACGGCCACGGGCAGCGCCATTCGCGCACGTCGTGTTCGGCGCGCGAGTAGCGGAAGAACGGAGGAATCGCCATCCAGGATTCATGGCGCGGGGTCTCGATGTGCCCCCAGATCGGGAACAGCACGTAGCCGCCGCCCTTCTCGTCGGGGTAGTCGTACTCCACCGACGTCCAGAACGGCCACAGGACGAAGCGCTTCTCCCACTGGTGGTCGCGCACGGACTTCCCGTAGAAGGGGAAAACGCGAAAGCGGTGCATGCGATCGCCCCTGGCCCAGGCGATGATCGGCCAGAGCACGGCGCGCCCCTTCACGTCGCTGACTTCGGTTTCGAGATAGCAGGGGAAGAGCACGAAGGAGATGCGGTCCTGCCCGAGGAATTCGTGCACCTCGCCGCCGAGGGGGAACACGGCTCCGTAGCCTTCGCCCTCCTTGTCGCGGCCATAGGCGGCGATAGGGAAGAGGACCGTGCGATACCGGCCGTTGGTGCTGGCGGTGGCGGTGTCGAAGTCGTTGCCATAGAACACCAGGAATCGCCAGAAGCGCTGGTCATCCAGGTCCTTGGCCTGCGCCAGCGGCCAGAGGATGTCGGTGTTGCCGCGGCCGCGGGCCGGATCGTCGGTGTGGCTGTAGAACGGTCGCACGGCGTGGAAGGAGAGCCCCGTCGCGTTGGTCTGGCTTTCGATGAAGGGGCCGAGCACGCGCAGGCGCCGGTTGGAGGTGGTCGTGGTGTCGAGCGCGGCAAGAAACCCGTAGTCATAGACGACGGTGTCGAGCGGGGCGGCCGTGCTGACGCCGCTCGCGCCGGCCAGCGGGTGGGCAAGGCGCACGGACGCTGCCGCCTCCCGGGGGGTGGCGCAGGCGGCGGCGACAATCAGCAGCGCGACGGCTGCGGCGCGGTCGGTCATACGGGTCATACGTGCGTCCGATGGCAGTCGAGGACCGCGTTCTGCACTCCGAAGATAGTGGCAATCAGGGCCGCGCGGATCCACATGCCGTTGCGCATCTGGCGCCAGTACATGGCCCGCGGATCCCGGTCCACGGCCGGGTCGATCTCGGTCCGGCGGGGGAAGGGATGCATGATGACGGCCCGCTGCGGGAGGATCTCCAGGTGCTCCAGGCTGAAGCTGTACCCGCTGATGTCGATCTTGCCGCTTTCCCCCTTCACGCTGTCCCACTCGTCCTGAACGCGCGTCATGTAGACGGCATCGCAGTCGGCGATGGATCCCTTCATGTCGCCGGTCTGGCTCCATGCGACCCCAGACGCGCTGAGCATGGCCGTTACGTCGGCGCCGATCTGCAGGGGGGGCGGAGCCACGAACACCAGGCGCACGGCGCGGTACATCGTCAGCAGCGCCGCCAGGGACCGCACGGTGCGGCCGCGGGCGAGGTCGCCGACGAACACCACCGTCTTGCCGTCAATGCCCCCGCGCTGCTCGAAGCTGCGCTGGAGCGTGTAGATGTCCAGCAGGGCCTGCGTCGGGTGCTGGTCCTTGCCCGAGCCGGCGTTGATGATGGGCACGGGGCGGTCGGAGTTGGCCAGCACCCAGGCCATGCGCTCGGCCAGCCCGCCGACCTGGCTGCGCATGATGATCAGGTCAAAATAGGAGCTGAACGTGCGCACCGAGTCCTCGTGCGACTCGCCCTTGAACTCGCTGGAGGTTGCCGTGTCGCGCACCTCTCCGACCGACAGGCCCATGATCTGGCAGGCCGCGCAGAAGGAGAGGAACGTGCGCGTGCTGGGCTGGGAAAAATAGAGCATGGCCCGCTTGTGGGCCAGGAGTCCGCGCAGCGCGTTCATGCCCTCGGGCTTCTTCGCCACCTGCCGGATGCGGGTGGCCAGGTCGCTCAGCGTGTCCAGCTGGTGGCGGCTGAACTGTTGCGCCAGCAGGACGTTGAACAGCTCGCCGCCGGGCGCAAGAACCCCGGCCTTCTCATGGGGCGGCAGAGCCTGAAAGACGTCCCATTCGATCGTCTCAAGTGTCGTTGACATCCCAGTTGCCTCCGCTTAAATCAGTGTTCACTAAAGTGGGCCTGCGCCCGCAACCCAAAATCAACCACGGATTACACTGATGGCACGGATGGGGAAGCCAACATGACAAAGCACAACCCACTTCATATCCGTGTTATCCGTGGTAATCATCTTGTTTTCTATCAGCCATCCGGATGGTTAAGGTACTAATAGCCTACAGCCTAATAGCCTTGCGGCCCACCTAGATCCGCCCGGTCACCGACGCGACCACCAGCGCCTTGATCGTGTGCATCCGGTTCTCCGCCTCGTCGAAGACCAGTGAAAACGGGGCCTCGAAGACGTCATTCGTCACTTCCTGTGCGCCGGTCTTGGCGGTGACCTCCGTGCTGGAGTCGTGGAACGCCGGCAGACAGTGCAGAAAGATCACCTCGTTGCGTTCGAGGTTGCCGGTGCGCCGCATGAGGTCCATGTTGACCTGGTAGGGCCGCAGGAGGCGGAGCCGCTCGTCCTTCTTGGCCTCCTCGCCCATCGAGACCCAGACATCGGTGTAGACCACGTGGGCGCCGACCACGGCGGCAGCCGGGCTGGTTTCCACCCGCACGGTGCAGCGGTTGCCGCGGGCGATGGCGGCGGCCGTCTCGACCATCGCGTCGGTGGGGCGCAGCTCCGGCGGCGTGCAGTTGACGAAGTTTACGCCGCTCTTGGCGCATCCGAACATCAGGGAGGTGGCCACGTTGTTTCGGCCGTCGCCGACGTAGACCGCGGTCAGGCCCGCCAGGCGGCCGAAGCGCTCGCGGACGGTCATCAGGTCGGCCAGGGCCTGCGTGGGGTGGGTGTCGTCCGTCAGGCCGTTCCAGACCGGGATGCCCGCGTGCCGGGCCAGCAACTCCGCCGTGCGCTGCGCAAAGCCGCGGTACATGATCCCGTCGAACATGCGCCCCAGCACGCGCGCCGTGTCGGCCACGGATTCCTTGCGCCCCAGGTGGATGTCGCTGGAGGAGAGGTACTCTGCGTGCCCGCCCTCGTCAAAGACCGCGACCGAGGCCGCGCAGCGGGTCCGGGTTGAGGATTTCTCGAACACCAGCGCGATGTTGCGCCCGGCCAGCCGCTGCCCGCGCTCGCCCCGGGCCTTGCGGGCCTTCAGGTCCGCGGCCGCGTCGAGCAGGGCCGTCATCTCCACGTCGGTAAGGTCCAGCAGCGTCAGGAGGCTGCGCCCTTTGAGCGCGGCCAGAGCGTCCGGGTTGGCCTTGTTCATCATCACACCGGTGTGCCCCGCAAGGGGCCGGGTTCGTGCACGTTCCGCCGGGGCTTCCGTCCGCAGCGGCGTTAAGCCCGGATAGTAGACCACCCCAAAGCCGTCGTGCAACCACTTTGGCCCGGGCGCATCTTCGGGTTTGCACGTTGAGGATTCGCCACCGCCCCGGCCCTTCGGCGGGCGGCAAAGGGAGCGCGGGCCCGCTTGTTACCGCCCCAGCGGACGCGCGGTTTTCGTACGCGTACCCGTACGCGTTCACGACGTGCCGGAGAATTCGTGTACGTGCACGGGCACGCGTACGGCAAGGCGGCCGGTGCCGCTGCCGGATCCTGGTCCCGCACCCGTGAGCGTTACGCGTTACGCGTTGGGCGTTGAGCGTTTCTGTACACATCCCGAACGCAGTGAGGGATCTCACTTCGCGTTCACGGCCCTTTCCAGATCCCTC
>CAZJBP010000134.1:0-10159 GCA_964544115.1 uncultured Victivallales bacterium
AGGGGACAGTCGCAGCACAAGTGCGAGCGAGAGGTCGATAATGTGGAGTTGCTGGCCCTGTCCCCCGGGCTTTGACAAGCAGGGCAGACCTGATAGGTTGGCCAACGGAAACAACCGGGCAGCGGGAGGAGGGGGCAGGGATGGAACGATACGGGCGAACGGGATGGAGTCAGGCGATCATTGCCGCCGCCGCTGCGGCATGGACCGCTGCGGTGGCATCCACGGCCCTCCCGGCTACTGAACTGCCCGACTGGAAGCGCGCATGCGAGCCCCGGAGCCAGACGTGGCGCGAGACGCCGCAGCACTTCGTCTTCAACAACGAGTCCGAGCCGGAAACGCTCGACCTGCACGCCATGACCGGCTCGCCGGAACTGCGCCTGGCGCTGGCGCTGTTCGAAGGCCTGACCACGCTCGACCCCCGCACCCTTGAGCCACGCCCCGGCCTGGCCGAGGCGTGGACCATGGACAGTTCCGGCCGGCGCTTCACGTTCACGTTGCGTCCCAACCTGCGCTGGAGCGACGGGCGGCCGCTGACGGCCGACGACTTCGTCGCGTCCTGGCGCCGCGCGCTCACGCCGGCCACCGGCTGCTCCTACGCCGGCCTGTTCTTTGTCATCGACGGGGCCGAGGCCTGGCACCGCGCCCCCGGGGCCGACTTCGCCTCGGTCGGCGTCCGCGCGCCGGACGCGCGCACCCTCGAGGTCACGCTGCGCGCCCCCTGCGCCTACTTCCTCGAGCTAACGGCCTTCGCCACGTTCTCGCCCGTGCGTGCGGACCTGATCGCGGCGCACGGCGAGGCGTGGACGCGCGCCGGGCGGCTGGTGGGCAGCGGCCCGTTCGTGCTGGCGGAGTGGGATCCGCGCCGACAGATCCGCATGACGCCGAACACGAACTACTGGGACGCCGCGTTCGTGAAGCTGACCTCGGTCACCGCACTGCCGCTGGATGACCAGAACACGGCTTACCAGATGTTCCTGAAGGGCGGGATCCACTGGCTGCCGGGCATCCCGCAGGCGCGCGCGGAGGAGATCCGCCGCCATCCGGACTACTACGTCGCGCCGTTCTTCGGCACGTATTTCTACCGCTTCAACACCACCCGTGAGCCTTTCAACGACGCCCGGGTGCGACGGGCCTTCTCGCTGGCCACCGACCGCCGGGAGATCACCGACCACATTCTCAAGTCGGGCCAGCTCCCCGTTGCCAGCTTCTGTCCTCCGGTGGGCGGCTACGAGCCAGTCGATGGACTGCCGTACGACCGCGACGCCGCGCGCGACCTGCTGGCGCAGGCGGGCTACGGGCCCGGCGGACGCCCCTTTCCGCCCGTGGAAGTTCTCTACAATACCAGCGAGGGCCACAAGCTCACCGCCGAGGCCGTCAGCCAGCAGTGGCGCCGCAATCTCGGGATCGCGGCCACCGCCCGCAACGTGGAGTGGAAGGTTTTTCTGACGGACATGCGCGACCTGGACTACCAGCTGTGCCGGGCCAGCTGGATCGGCGACTACGGGGATCCCAGCACCTTCTTTGACATCTTCCGCGGCGACGACGGCAACAACCGCACGGGGTGGAAGAACGCCGTGTACGACCGCCTCAGCCGGGAGGCCGCCGAGCAGTCCGAGCCGGGGCGCCGGTGGGCGCTGTACCAGCGCATGGAGCAGATTCTCACGGTCGAGGAGTGCCCGATCCTGCCGCTGTATCGCTATGTCAACCAGGGCCTGCTGTCGCCAATGGTCTGTGGGTGGTATGCCAACATCCGCGATGTGCACAACTACAAGTATATGTGGCTGACGCGCGAGTGAAACTTACGCTGCTCATTCTCCGCCGCCTGCTCCGCCTGGCGCTGATCCTGTTCGTCCTGGTCACCGCCACGTTCTGCCTCATGCGCCTGGCCCCGGGCGGCCCGTTCAGCTCCGAGCGCGCCCTTCCGCCGGATGTCGAGAAGGCCCTCACCGCTCGCTTCGGCCTGGATCAGCCGCTCCACGTGCAATACGTCCGCACGCTCTCCGGCATCGTTCGCGGGGATTTCGGGCCGTCCCTGAAGCATCGCGACCTCACGGTGCGGGAGATCATCGCCGGACGCCTGCCCGCCAGCCTGCTGGTCGGTGCTATCGCCCTGCTTCTGGCGGTCACGACCGGCACCGCCGCCGGGGTCGTCTCGGCGCTGCGGGCGCGACGTCCCGCCGACTATGCCCTGACAGCCCTGTCGGTGCTGGGCATCAGCCTCCCGATGTTTGTCATCGGCCCGCTCCTGCAGTTGATCTTCGCCATGCGCCTGCAGTGGCTGCCCGTTGCGGGCTACGGCTCGTGGAGCATGCTCGTGCTGCCGGCCGTCACGCTGTCCCTGCCCTTCTCGGCACGCGTGGCCCGCCTGACGCGCGCGGGCATGCTCGAGGTGCTCTCGGCCGACTTCATCCGCACGGCGCGTTCAAAGGGCCTGCCGGAGTCGGCCGTCGTGGTGCGCCATGCGCTGCGCTCGGCGCTGCTGCCGGTGGTCAGCTTCCTGGGGCCCGCGGCGGCCACGCTGATTACCGGATCGGTCGTGGTCGAGCGCATCTTCAACATACCGGGGCTGGGCCGCGAATTCGTCGAGGCGGCGCTGAACCGCGATTACACGTTGGTGATGGGCACGACGGTCCTGTATGGCGCGCTCGTGGCTGTATTCAACATGCTGGCCGATGTGCTCCACGGTCTCATGGATCCGAGGGCGCGGACATGACGGCCGGCCTCCAGCCCGACCCGCGTGCGCGTGCCCGCCGGCGTTCACCGGCGGCCCTGGCCTGGCTGCGCTTCCGGCAGCATCGCCTGGCCATGGCCGGGCTGCTCGGGGTTGGCGCGGTCGCCACCGGCGTAATGCTGGTCCCGGCCTACCTGCGGATGGGCCCCGACGAGGCCCGCCCCTGGATCGGCGCGCACCCCCCGCTGTTCGCCCACCCGGATTGCGCCGTGGAAAACGTGTTCACCGTGGGGCGCACGGCCGAAACCACGGCCTCACTGGCCTCCCGCCGCTCGCTGCGGTTCCACGTCCAGATCCGCCGCGCGGACGTCTATCGCATCACGCTGCGCGGCGGCCGCATTCACACGCTTCAGCTCGGCGCCAAGGACGTCGAGGCACTGGACCTGGCGCTCCCCGCGCAGCCGGCGTGTGAACAGCTCGAGAACGGCGCGGTCGGTCGCGAATTGCCGCGCGCGCTCCTGCGGGCCGGCGAGCCGCCGCCCGAGGGCCTGTTCGCCCCGGGACAGCGCGTGGTCTTCGCCGTCGTCACCGACCGCTCCGCGGCGCAGATCGTGGACGTCGCACTGGCGGAGGGCGGCCTCGTCACCGCCGTGCGCGTGCGGACGGACGGGGAGGCCGGGGAGGGCGCGGCGCGGGACACGGTGACGCTGCGCGGCGAGGAGATCGACGACGTGCGCGACGCCGGCACGGGCCGTCCGCTGCGCGTGCGCCACGTGTTCGGCACCGACGAACTGGGGCGCGACCTGCTGGTCCGCGTGTGCTACGGCGGCCGCATCTCGCTGCTGATCGGCCTGGTGGCCACGGCGGTCAGCGTCCTGATCGGGGTGGCCTACGGCGCGGTCTCGGGCTACTGCGGCGGCCGCACGGACCGGGCTCTCATGGGGGCGGTGGACGTCCTGTACGCGCTGCCCTTCCTGTTCCTCGTCATCGTGTTCATGGTCATGTTCGGCCGCAGCATCGTGATGCTCTTCGTCGCGCTGGGCGCGGTGCAGTGGCTGACCATGGCCAGCATCGTCCGCGGCCAGGTGCTGTCGCTCAAGCAGATGCCGTTCGTGGACGCGGCGCGGCTGTGCGGGGCGCGGCCGGGGCAGGTCGTCTTCCGCCACCTGCTGCCGCACGCGCTGGGACCGATCGCGGTGTACACGACCCTCACCGTCCCCGTGGTGATCATGGAAGAGAGCTTTCTCTCGTTCCTCGGCCTGCAGGTGCAATACCGCGGCGTGGCGCTGGATTCCTGGGGCTCGCTGATCAGCCGCGGCGTACAGGCCCTGGGCGAACACGGCGAGAAGGGCTGGCTGCTGCTGTTTCCGTCGGCCGTGATGGTGCTCACGCTGGTGGGCCTCAACGCCCTGGGCGACGGGCTGCGCGACAGCCTCGACCCGCGAGGGAGGACGTCATGAGCGCGGCGCTTTCCTGCCGGCTGTGACTCACCACGAAGAGCACGAAGGACACGAAGATGGAGTTTGACCCACTGTCAAAACAGGTGATCGGTTGCGCCATCGAGGTGCACCGCATACTGGGCCCGGGGTTGTTGGAATCAACCTACGAGCAGTGCCTGGCACACGAACTTAGCCAGGCCGGGATCGATTTTTCGCTTCAGCAATCGTTGCCCGTGCAATACAAGGGTATGAGATTGGACTGAGGATACCGGATCGACGTGTTGGTAAGAGACACGCTCATCTTGGAGTTGAAGAGCGTTGATGCCATCCTGGCTATCCATCAGGCACAGCTATTGACTTACATGAAACTTGCCGGGATCAAGACCGGGTTACTGATCAACTTTAACGTCCCGTATCTTAAGACAGGCATCAAACGCTTCGTGCTTTAGACCTTCGTGCCCTTCGTGTTCTTCGTGGTGAGAGTACAGACTGATCATGCCTGACCGCAGACAACACAGCACCGGGGTTGCGTCGCCTGCCCTCGTCGGCCCGCCGCCGCTGCTCGAGGTTCGCGACCTGCGCGTGCGCTACGCCTCGCTCGAGGGCGAGGTGGAGGCCGTGCGCGGCGTGAGCTTCACGCTCGGCGCGGGGGAGTCGCTGGCCCTGGTGGGCGAGAGCGGCTGCGGCAAGTCCACCATCGCCCTGGCGGTCCTGGGCCTGCTCGACCGGCGCCTCGCCCGCGTGGAGGGGCAGATCCTCTTTCACGGCGAGGACCTGCTCGCCGCGTCGGAGGCGCGACTGCGCGCGCTGCGCGGGAGCGATCTCGGCATCGTCTTCCAGGACCCGGCCACCAGCCTGACGCCAACCCTGCGCGTCGGCGCACAGGTCGTTGAAGCCCTGCGACAGCACGAGGGCTTGCGGCGGGCAGACAGGGCGGAGCGCGCCGTGGCCCTGCTGGACGCGGTGGGGTTCAGCCGCCCCGCCGCGCAGGCGCGACAGTACCCGCATGAACTCTCCGGCGGCATGTGCCAGCGCGCGATGATCGCCTCCGCGGCGTCCTGCCACCCCGGCCTGCTGATCGCCGATGAACCGACCACGGCGCTGGACGTCGTGAACCAGTGGCAGGTGCTGCGGCTGCTCCACGAGCAGCAGCGCCTCCGCGGGCTGGCGCTGCTGCTGATCACCCACGACCTGGGCATCGTCAGCGCCGTCAGCCGCCGCGTGGCGGTCATGCTCGGCGGCCGCATCATCGAGTCCGGCGCCACGCGCGACGTGTTCGCCGCGCCGCGCGAGGACTACACCCGTCGCCTGCTGGCCGCCGTCCCGCGTCTCGATGGCCCGCGGCGCGGCCGGCTGCAGGGCGCGGGGGGGATTGCGGGGATTGACGATTGTCGATTGTCGATTGTCGGTTTGGAATCGCCGAGCGCGGCGGCTACACCCTCAGCTCCCTCACCCGTTGGCCATCCACAATCGACAATCGGCAATCAACAATCGTCAATCGTCAATCTCCTCTCCGTTCGCGACTTGACGGTCCGATTTGGCGCGGCGAAGGCCGTGGACAACGTCTCCTTCGATATCCGCCGGGGCGAGATCCTCGGCCTCGTCGGGGAAAGCGGCTGCGGGAAGTCGACGCTCGTGCGGGCCATCCTCCAGCTCGTCCGGCCGTCGTCGGGCTCGATTGCCTTTGACGGCCGTGAACTGTGCGGCCTGTCGCGCGCCGCCCTGCGCGCCTTCTGGCGCGACATGCAACTGGTGTTCCAGGACCCCTTCGGCAGCCTCAACGGGCGACAGACCGTCGGCGACATCATCTCCGAGCCGCTGCGCAACTATCGCATCGGCGTTGCGGCCGACCGCGCCGACCGCGTCGCGCGGCTGATGGAGAGGGTCCAGCTCGACCCCGCGTGGCGCAACCGCTACCCGCATGAGTTCTCCGGCGGGCAGCGCCAGCGCGTCGGCATCGCCCGCGCCCTGGCCTGCGAGCCGCGCCTGCTGCTCTGCGATGAGCCGGTCAGCTCGCTGGACGTCAGCGTCCAGGCCGGCATCGTCAACCTGCTGCGCGACCTGCGCGACGGGCTGGGGCTGACGATTCTCTTCATCTCGCACGACCTGGCCGTGGTGCGCCACATCTCCGACAGGGTCGCAGTGATGAACGCAGGGCGGATCGTGGACTGGGTCGATCCCGACCGGATGCGCGAAACGGCCGCCGACTCCTACACCCGGCGGCTCCTCGACGCAGCGCCGTCGGTAGGCCGGGAAATGGACTCGGCGGGCGGGTGATAGCCGCCGGATTTGTTCCGCTTGCCATACAGATCATATAATCTTATTATATGATTATTGGTTTAGAAGTGGGAGCATTCATGAGCACCGCAGCCATCACCGTTACGGAAGCCGCACGGCACTTTTCCGACTATGTCAGTCGGGTTGCGTACCGCCACGAATCATTTGTGCTCCACAGAGGCAACAAGCCGGTAGCTGAGCTCCGGCCCATGCCGAGTGGGCGTCGACTGGGCGACCTGCCGGACATACTGCGCTCATTGCCGCATCTTGCGCACGGCGATGCAGCGGCGTTCGCCGCGGATGTCGATAGCGCCCGCGCGTCGATGCCTTCGGGAAATCCGGAGGATCCATGGGCGTTCTGATAGACAGCAGCGTGCTGATCAACGCCGAGCGGTCCGGAACCGACCTCTGCGCCTTCGTTCATGGGCGGGAAGAGGAAGATGCATTCCTCTCTGTCATCTCCGCCAGCGAACTGCTGCACGGAGTCCATCGCGCGGCGGAGGCGCAGGCCAGAGCACGGCGACTGGCGTTTGTCGAAGGCGTGCTCGCCGCAGTACCCGTCATCGGAATCGATCTGGCAACGGCACGCTCCCACGCCTCTCTGTGGGCCGAGCTGGCCCGCAAGGGCACGATGATCGGAGTTCACGATTCCTGGCTGGCCGCGACCTGTCTGGCTCATGGGTTGCGCCTCGCGACAGGAAATGTCAGGGAGTTTGCCCGGGTGCCGGGGCTCGACGTGGAGGCATGGACGTAGTCCGTCCTGAAGATGAAAACGGGCACCTATTTCTTCTGCGGTATCGGGGGCAGCGGCATGAGCGCGCTGGCCCAGCTCATGCTCCTGCGCGGCCACCGCGTGGTCGGGTCCGACCGGGGCCGCGACCAGGGGCGCGAGTCGCCGGTCTTCGTCGCGCTCGAACGGCTCGGGGCCGTGCTGACGCCGCAGGACGGTTCCGGCGTGACGCCCGGAATGGATGCGGTGATCGTGTCGTCAGCCGTCGAGGAAAGTGTTCCGGACGTGCGCGCCGCACGGCAGCACGGCGTCCCGGTGCGCAAGCGGGCGGAACTGCTGGCCGAGGTGTTCGCCGCGCATGCCCAGCGGGTCGCCGTCGGCGGCACCAGCGGCAAGTCGACCGTCACCGGCATGATCGGCCACATCCTCGCCCGGCTGGGCCGCAACCCCACGGTCATCAACGGGGCGGTTACCGCCGGCAACGCGGACGCGGAGGGCGGGGCGCTGGGCAACGTGCACGCCGGCAGCCCCGACCTGTGCGTGATCGAGGCCGACGAGAGCGACGGGTCGATCGCCCTGTACCGGCCGACGGTATCGGTGCTGACGAACGTATCGCTCGACCACAAGCCGATGGAAGAACTGCGGGCGCTGTTTGGAGATTTCCTGAGGGCGGCCGAACGGGCGGCCGTGGTGAATCTCGACTGCGCCACCTCGGCAGGCCTGGCGCATGACCTGCCGGGCGTCGTGACCTTCGCCATCGACGCGCCCGGCGCAGCGCTTCACGCGGAGGACATCCACCCCGCCAACGGAGGGGTGACGTTCCGCTGCGACGGCCGCAGCGTGCGGTTGCCCGTGCCGGGCCGGCACAACGTCGCCAACGCCCTCGCGGCGGCGGCGGCGGCCCGGGCCCTGGGCCTCGATGCCGGCGAGGCGCTCGCCGCGCTGGCGGACTTTCCCGGCATGCGCCGCCGACTGGAGGTGCTGGGGCACGAACGCGGCGTGACGGTGATTGATGACTTCGCGCACAACCCGGACAAGATCGCCGCCAGCCTCGCCGCGCTGCGCGAACAGCCCGGCCGCCTGCTGGTTATCTTCCAGCCGCATGGCTACGGGCCCGTGCGCATGCTGCGGGACGGCCTCGTCGACGCCTTCGCCGGCGGGTTGGACCCCGAGGATCGCCTGTTCCTGACGGAGATCTTCTATGCCGGCGGGACGGTCACCCGTGACGTGTCGTCCGAGGACCTCGCCAGCGGCGTGCGCTGCCGGGGCCGCGCGGCGGCCGTGTTCCCTGACCGCGACAGCATTGCGCGCGATGCGGTCGGCCTGGCCCGCGAGGGCGACCGCATCGTCGTCATGGGGGCGCGCGACGACACGTTGACCACGTTCGCCCGGCGGATGCTCGCCGATCTCGTCCGACAGCCCTGACGTGCTCACGAGGGCTCAGCAGCGGGCTCGCGGAGCCCGCTGCTTTCCTCTCCCCCGGGCCTACTTCTTTTTGGCCTTCTTCAGCTCGCGCTTTTCCTTTGCCGTGTGCTTGGCCTTCTTCTGCGGTTCTCTTCCGGCCTTGTCTCTCTTTCCTGAATCGCTCATGTCTATACCTCCTCCACGTTCATGCATCCACGGAGGCGTCGAACCCCGCCGCCGCTTTCTGCCTGCATTCTGCCTTCACGCCCGCAGGGATGAAAGCCAAAGCGGCATAAATCAGACAGGGGACTATCAATACGTCGTCGAGTTGCCCGAGAACGGGAATGAAATCGGGAATGAGGTCAATGGGTGATAAGAGGTAGGCCGTAGCAGCACCCAGAAGCCAGCGCGACACCCGTGGCGTCCCGGGGTGTCTGAACAGCGCCAGATAGTAGGCGCACTCCCGCTTCGCTCTGTCCAGGGCTCTCCTCATATCCCAATCCAGCATGTCATTCGGTGCGGCAGGACGTCACTCTCGTTTGGCTACGGCTTCGTTGTGATCTGCCAGAACTTCTGGCGCACACTCTGAACGGAATCCGTAAACGCATTCATCACGGGTGACGCCGTGATATTGCTCTCCAGCACGGAGAAGTTCGTCAGCAGATTCGTTGAGATGTGGACGGTATAGAGGTGATTCGTGACGCTGCTCCATCTGAGAACCACGTTGCTTCCGCCTGACGCCTCCAGACCGAGAAAAGCGGGCGTCTCGTTCACGTCCACAATGGCAACGGCGAAGACCCTTTGCGTGAACAGGAGTCCTTGATCCGTTGATTGGACGCGGATGCTGTAGTTGCTCTGCACCTCGTAGTTGAACGCGACCCCGGTCAGAAGATCGCTCCCGCTGATGGAAAACAGGCCATTGTCCGTACTGCCCGCCCCGGCGACGAGCGTGTAGGTGAACGTGTCCCCAGCGTCCGGGTCTGTCGTCGAGAGACCTCCGACTATTGTCCCCACAGGTTCATTCTCCAGCACGGATGCGTTGGAGACCGCAATGGCCGTCGGGGCATGATTCACGTTCGGCGCAGCCGATTCCAGCGTCAGGGCGGTCAGGGCATAATCCAGAGTCAGGTTGATCACGTAGGCATCATAGTTGGTGAGGGCGGCCGTCGTTCCAAGGTAGTTCGGCGTGGTGTCGTACGAGAACTCGTTCCCGTAGTTCCCGGAGACGTCGAAATAGAGAGGATCGTTCAACGGTTCTTCGCCGTTCAGGAGCGGAACAATCTCGATCGCGCGCCCAGCGCCCGCGTTGGCCAGCAAGTGCGCGGTGAACGAGGTCAGGTCAAAGACGGCACCGTCCACCCGCCGGAGGGTGATCTTCGCGTTGCCCGGGTTCGGGCCGGACGTGACGTATTGGGCCTCCACACCGTCAGGCCACGGGATCCGGACCGCGCGCCCAACGGGGTTGGTGAGCCCCACGCCTCCCGTGAACAGCTTGTCCCTGGTGTACGTGAACAAGTAGCCTTCGCTGCTAATCGTATCCGAAGTGGTTCCGGTGGTCACAAGCGTGGCGACTTGAGAAGGGTCGAAGAACACAGTGGTCCCGCCGGCACATGCATGCGAAAGCAGACACACCAGCAC
>CAZJBP010000135.1:0-10089 GCA_964544115.1 uncultured Victivallales bacterium
CGGAACCGATGGTTGCCGCAGCGGCTCCTCGGCGGCTATAGTTCCGGGCATGAGCGCACAGCCCTTTCCCGAAACGGCCGACATTGAGACGTCATCCGACGACTATGCCACCCGGTTTGCGGGTTCCGCCGGCCAGTGGATGCTGGAGGTGCAGGA
This sequence comes from uncultured Victivallales bacterium, assembly GCA_964544115.1. GTDB lineage: Bacteria > Verrucomicrobiota > Kiritimatiellia > UBA8416 > JADHWI01 > CAZJBP01. The sequence continues at coordinate 157 of CAZJBP010000135.1, forward strand.
GCGCCTGACCCTCGATGTGCTCGCCGGGTTCCCCGGCGCCAGCGTGCTCGACGTCGGCGGCGGCCACGGGCAGATCACCCGCCCCCTGTGCCGCGCGGGGCACGCGGTCACAGTGCTGGGCAGCGCCGAGTCGTGCCGCCACCGCATCGCCGACCTCGTGGAGGCCGGCCGCTGCCGCTTTGATGTCGGCAACGTGGTTGAACTCCCCTACTCCGACCACTCCTTCGACGTGGTCGTCTCGTTCCGACTGCTGACCCACTGCGAGCGCTGGCCGCAACTGGTGGCCGAGCTGTGCCGCGTCGCCCGACGGGCCGTGGTGGTGGATTACCCGACGTCACAGAGCGTCAACGCGATCGCCCCGGCGCTGTTCGGAGCGAAGAAGCGCATCGAGAAGAACACGCGCACGTGGCGACTGTTCCGCCATGACGAAGTGCGTGAGGCCTTCGCACACAACGGCTACGCGCTCGCAGAGCAGCGCAAGCAGTTCTTCCTTCCCATGGTGCTCCACCGCGCCCTCGGCCGCCGCGCCCTCTGCGCCGCGATAGAGGCCGCTCCGCGCGCCCTCGGCCTGACGGCCCTGTTCGGGTCCCCCGTCATCGTGCGGATGGAGCCCGGCCATCCCCGGCTCTGAATCCTTCTTGCGCCGGTCGGCGGGTCTCCGTAACCTGCCCGTGACACTCTAACTGGACTGGAATTCTCAGCATGTGCGGCATATGTGGAATGACGTGGCGCGACGAGGCGCTTGTGGCCCGGATGGCGGGCCAGCTCCGCCACCGCGGTCCGGACCAGGAGGGCACATACGCCGAGGACGGCATCTCCCTCGCCCATCGTCGCCTGAGCATCATCGACCTCAGCGATCACGGCCGCCAGCCCATGTTCAACGAGGACCGGTCGGTCGCCCTGGTGTTCAACGGCGAGATCTACAACTTCCAGGAACTCCGGGACGAGCTTCTGGCCAAGGGGCACACCTTCGCCAGCCGGTCGGACTCGGAGGTCATCGTGCATGCCTACGAGGAATACGGCGCCGGCTGCCTGCAGCGCCTGCGCGGCATGTTCGCCTTCGCCATCTGGGACCGCTCCCGTCGCAGCCTGCTGCTCGCCCGCGACCGCATCGGCATCAAGCCGCTCTATTTCTATGAGCGCGGCGGCCGGCTGGCCTTCGCCTCGGAAATCAAGGCGCTGCTCGAGGATCCGGCCGTCCCCCGCACGCTGAACCACCAGGCGTTTTACGACTACCTCGGGTTCGAGTTCGTCCCCGCGCCGGACACGTTTTTCGAGGGCATCTCCAAGCTGCCCGCCGGCCATTGCCTGGAGTGGCGCGACGGCCGGGCCGAGGTGCGCCCCTACTGGGACCTGACCTTCGACAGCGCGGCGTGCCCGCGAACCTACGACGAGGCCGTGGAGCGCCTGCGGGCCCTGCTCGAGGAGGCCGTGAGCAGCCACCTGATCAGCGACGTGCCGCTGGGCGTGTTTCTCTCCGGCGGCCTGGACTCCAGCGCCATCGTGGCCATGATGCGGCGCCACATCACCGGCCCGCTGCGCACCTTCACCGTCGGCTACGCCGACAAGACCTTCAGCGAGCTCGATTACGCCAAGCGGGTCGCCGACACCTTCCAGACCGAGCACCACGTGCTCATGCTGGACGACGTGACGCCCGAGATCGTCGAGCGCGGCCTCTGGCACCTCGACGAGCCGATGACCGATCTTTCGGCCATCCCGCTCTATCTCGCCTGCCGCGAGGCGCGCAAGCACATCACCGTCTGCCTCAGCGGCGAGGGCGGCGATGAAATCTTCGCGGGCTATGACCGGTACAAGGCCTCCCGCATCGACGGCTGGTACCGGCGCTGCGTGCCCGGCGCCGTCCGGCGCGGCCTGGTCGGCCCGCTGGTGACCGGCCTCCGCGACCGTCCGCAGAAGAAGGGCGCGGTCAACTTCCTCAAGCGCTTCATCGAGGGCTCGCTCCTGCCAACCGAAGGCGAGCACCTGCGCTGGCAGTACTTCCTGAACCCGGATATCGCCCAGCGCCTCTTCACTCCGGCGTTCCAGCACACGCTCCGCATGGAGCCCTTCCGCCTCGTGCGCGCCTACAGCGCCCGCTGCAAGACGGGCGACCGCCTCAATCGCGAACTCTACCTGGACACGCGATTCATGATGACCGACAGTGTGCTGATGAAGGTCGACAAGATGAGCATGGCCCACGCCCTGGAGGTGCGCGTCCCCCTGCTTGACCACGCCTTCGTCGAGTTCAACGCCACCCTGCCCGGCGAGTGGAAGCTCAAGGGGCTGACGACGAAGCGTATCTTCCGCTCGGCCCTCGAGGGCATCCTCCCTCACGACATCGTCCACCGCGGAAAGCAGGGCTACAGCCTGCCGGTCAAGAACCTGCTGCGCGGCCGCATGAAGGACTATATGGTCCACCTGCTGAACGATTCCCCGCTGCTGCGCGAGCACTGCGACATGACGTTTATCAACCGCCTGATTCGCGAGCACGTCTGCCTGACCCATAACCACAACCACGTGCTATGGGGCCTCATGAATGTGGCCATCTGGCATAACACGTTCCTGACCCCCCGGAGGGGCACGCCATGACCGGCGAGGCTAACAGCGCTGCGGGTGTCAAGGTCAGCGGGCTGGCAGGCGCGCCGGGCGAGGCGGGCTTCCGGAAGTACCGCGACCTGTGCTACGGAGACCTCCCGCTCGGACGCGTTTTGTGGGCGGAGCTCGTCCAGACCCTCTTCAGCGGACTGGGCGGAGCGGCGGGCTTGGCGGCGCGCAAGCTGCTCTACCCCTCGCTGCTGGGCCAGTGCGGGCGCGGCGTGATCTTCGGCCGCAACGTCACGCTTCGCCACCCCCACAAGATCCGCATCGGCGACGGCACGATCCTCGACGACCTGTCGGTCATCGACGCCAAGGGCACCACCAACAGCGGCATCCGCCTCGGCGACGGCGTCTACGTGGGACGCCACACGATCGTGTACTGCAAGAACGGCGACATCGAACTCGGCGACCACGTCAATCTCTCCGCCAACTGCGTGGTCTTCTCCTCCAACCGCCTCACCATCGGCCGGGGCACGGTGGTCGGCGCATTCACCTACGTGCTCAGCGGCGGCGAATACGACTACCGCGACACGGTTCACCCGTTCCACGAGCAGAGCGGCATGGGCAGCGCCGGGCCGCTCTCCATCGGAGCGAACTGCTGGCTCGGTGCGCGCGTCACGGTGCTCGATGCCGCCAGCATCGCCGACCACTGCGTTATCGGCGCCGGCGCGGTGGTCACGCGGCCCGTTGCGGCCGACAGCCTGGCCCTGGGCATTCCGGCGCGGGTCGTCCGCTCAATCGGGACGCCACCGGCATGAACCGGCGCTGGACCAGAATCGCCCTGCGGTCAGCGGTCAGCGCGTGCCTGATTGCGGTCCTATACAGCCGCATCAATCTGGACGGCATCGAGGCGCGACTCGCACAACTTCGCCTGCTGCCGCTGGTGGCCGTCTTCCCTCTGCTTTTTTTGAACACGTGGATCAGCAGCCTGAAGTGGGGGGTGCTGCTGTGCGCCGACGGCGTTCGCATCCCCGTGCGAACGCTGTTCATGAACTACATGATAGCGGGGTTCTTCAACGTGTTCCTGCCGTCGAACATTGGCGGCGACTCCTACCGCATCTATGCCGTGGCCCGCACGACCGCCCGCGCCGGCAGCACGGTGGCATCGGTCCTGGCGGACCGCCTGTCCGGACTCCTCGCACTCTCGGTCCTCGGGTTCGCCTTCCCGCTGATTGGCTGGGAGCTGATCGACCATCGCCACCTCTTTCTCCTGCCTCTAGGCGTCTTCAGCGTTGTCGTTCTTCTGCTTGCGCTGCTCTGTTCCCGCACCCTCGTTCAATTCGCCCTGCGACTCACCGGGCTCGGGCGCATGGAGAAGGTCAGATCCCTGGCCGATGCCTTTCTGACCGCGGTGGCCGCCTACCGCCGGCAGCCGCGCGTCATGGCCAGGGTCATGGCCCTCTCGTTCGCCTTCCACATGACGTTCATCACGTGCGTCTGGCTGATGGGTCTCGCTCTGAGCCTGCAGGTGCCCTTCTTCGCGTTCTGCGTCTACGTTCCGCTGGTGGCTATTCTCGAAGCCCTGCCCTTCTCCATTTTCGGCATCGGGCTGCGCGATGCCGGCTACGTTGTGTTCATGCGCGCAATGGACCACCCCAGCGAAGACGGGCTGGCGCTGTCGGTCCTGTTCGTCGCCGTGGCGCTCTCTTACAGCGCGGCCGGGGGCCTCCTCTTCGCGCTGCGGCGCCGCTCGGAGTGCTCCCCGTCGTCGACCACCGGGGGGACCGCGTCATGAGCCCCGCCCGCCGCCTGCTGCTTTCGCTCCTCGTGACGCTGGCCGTGGCGATGGTTTTTTCCTGGCCCCTGCCCAAGTTGATTACGGACGGCGTGGCTTCATCGAGTCGGAACGTCGAGAGCCCTCCGGCCCGGGCCATGATCGCAGGCGACCACCTTCAGCTGCTGTACCAGTTCTGGCTCTTCGGCGACATGGTGCGCGGCCACACCCCGTTCTGGCACAACGTCTACGAATTCAACACCGGCGACGACGACGAGCGCTGGTTCCCCGACCCCTACTCGGTGCCCTTCTCCCTGGTCTTCGCGGCGGGCGAAGCCCTGGCGGGTCCCGCCTTCGGGTGGAACTTCACCTCCCTGCTATCGCTCTGGCTGACGCTGTGGGTCACCTGGTTGCTGACCCGCCGCTACGCCAACGACGAGTGGCTGGCGTTCTGCTGCGCGGCGCTGGCCGTGATCTTCCCCTACCGATGGATGACGCTGCTGGGCGGTAGCCCGACGGGCTTCGGCATGGTCTATGTGCCCGTGGTGCTCCTCGGGCTGGACAAGGCCGTGCGCGACGAATCGGCCGCGGGCGGGAGCCTGGCGGGCATGGGCATCCTGTTCAGCTACTTCATGGATCTGCACTGCTTCTTCTTCAACGCGCTAATCACGCCGTTCTGGTGCGTGATCGCCTTCGCCGGGCGCAACCGGTTCGGGTGGTCCGATCCGCGCGCGTGGTGGCGCCTGGCCCGTGCTCTGCTCCCCGTGGCCGTGGGCGGCGCGCTCGCCCTGCTCATCAGCCAGCGGCTGCACAGCGTCTACGCCCAGACGGACGTCGTGGGCGGCCGCTCTTGGGTGGACGTCCGGCGATTCTCGCCCTTGCCGGAAGGGCTGTTCTCCCACGACAATCTGGGCCTATCCAACCAGGTGTTCCTTGGCTATGCGCTTCCCTCCGCCCTGCTCGCCGCGGAACTGGCTTTCTTCTGGCACGCCTGGCGTCGCCGACGTGAGCCCGTGGTCCTGCGTCTGCTGCTGGTGCTCCTCCTCCTGACGGGGCTGATTCTCGTGGTGGTGGGCCTGGGCATGGGCGCTTCCGGCCCGCGGGGAGGGCGTCTGATGATCGCGGCCAGGGATCTGATCCCACCGTACAGGATGATCCGCCAGTCAGCGAAGGCGTTCCTGCTCCTGCCATCGCTCGCCGCCGTTGCCGCCGCCCTGATGCTGCGACGGGAACGCTCGGCGTCCCCGTCGTCCGGCCGCGGTTTGCTCATACGGCGCGCACTGGCCACCGCAGTCCTGCTCATTCTTCTGGTTGAGTTCCGCCTCCAGATCCGTCCGACCATCTGCCTTCTCGACCACCGGCAGGGGGCCTACGAGGCCGTGGCCAACGATGCCCGCGCGCGCGGGGAAACCCCGCGCGCCCTCGCGCTGCCTCTGTGGCCCGGCGACTCGCACTGGTCCTCCATTTATGAATACTTCAGCTCGCTCTATCGAATCCGGATGGTCAACGGGTACAACCCTGCCGTCAGCCGGTCCTATTTCGAGGACGTCTTCCAACGCTTCGAGCGCGCCAACCAGGGCGTCCTCGGGAATCCGGAACTGGATGCTCTGCAGCGCATGAAGGTGGGCTACGTGATTCTCCATGAGAATGCATTCCCGGAGAAGGTCAGCCCCTTCCCTGTCGCGTTCACGCTAAGAAGCCTGCTGCAGAACCCCCGCCTCTCGCTGGTGCGCCAGGACGGCGCTGCCTGGGCCTTTCGCATCGAGCCACAGGGCCGCCCCGCATCCACCACAGGTGCGCCCGCGGCCTGGGCCACGTGGTGCCCCGCGCGGCGCTGGGAGATCGAGCGCAGCTCGCCCAACGCCGTCGCGGTTCCCGCGACGGATGCCGCCGGCGGCGCGTTCGCCCGCCTCGCCAGCGGGTGCCATTGGACCTACCGCACACGCGGCCCCACGCTGCTGCCGGAGGGGCTGCATATCATGGCACGGATCCGCGGCAGCGGGGAACTGGCTTGGACCGTGCGCACGGCGACCAACGCGCCTGCCCGCGAAGGCTCCATCACCGTGGACTCGGCCGACTGGACCTGGCGGATGATTCCGATCGAGCCGGCGGGGCCCTTCGCGCCGCTCGACGTGAACGTGCGAACGGTGAGCGGCTCCGTGGACGCGGACACTGCCTACCTCGGTCTCGGTGAATGGGCGATGCCCGAGATCGGCCAGGAGGTCGCCATCCCCGCCGCGTTGCTGTTCCACGCCGGCTACACCAAGGCCGCGGAGGGGGCGGTGGTCCTGCGACACGAGCGCGACCCCAATCAGGCCATCGTCTATGGCCCCCTGCTGCCCGTCGAAGCGGGCACGTATGAGATCCGGATGGACTACCACACATCGGCACCGATTGACACCGTTCTGGGTCGATTGGAGGAGGACGGCGGGAGCGGGGCCGTGGCCCTGTCCGTCATGAAGGCCGGCCGGCCGTGTTCCGGGACCCTCCGACGCACCTCAAATCTTCCGCTGCGCATCCAGTTCACCTATGATCGGACGGCGGACGTTACGATTGAGCGGCTGCGCATCCGGCGGATCGATTGAGTTGAGAACACAAACGGACCCTCCGCGTCGGCGGCGCGACATCAGCGGCGCATGCGCGGAGATGTAGGGAGGGACGCGCAATGAACGGAAGCCTTCCGGATGCCAACCGCCTCGTGCCCGCCCTTCAGGCCGCCGCCGACGACGTGGCGGCCCGCGTCGGCCCGCGCCCGCTGCGGGCGGCGATGATTCTCGGATCGGGCTGGTGCGATGTCACCCCGTCAGCCGATGTCCAACTCGACCTGCCCTACCATGACCTGCCCCTGATGGGCCGCACGGGCGTGGAAGGACACGCCGGCCGGATGCAGGTTCTACGCCTGCGCGACGCCGAGTTTCTCGTCTTTCACGGCCGCCGTCACTGGTACGAGGGCGAGGGCTGGGGCCCGGTCGCGCTGCCGGTCTACGTGTGCCGGGCGGCGAAGATCCCCGCGTTGCTCCTGACCAATGCCTGCGGCGGCATCCGCGAGAACCTGTCCCCCGGCGATCTCATGACCGTTTCGGATCACATCAACGCCATGGGAGTCACCCCGCTGATCGACGCCTACGCCCCGGAGCTGGGGGCGCGCTTCCCCGACATGTCCGAGGTGTACGACGCGGGCTTGCGCGACCTGCTTGACGCCTGCGCGTCGCGTCGCGGCCTGCGCCTGCGCCACGGCGTCTACCTGGCCACCTCGGGGCCCTCCTACGAAACGCCGGCCGAGGTCAATGCCTTCCGGATGCTCGGCGCCGACGCGGTCGGCATGTCCACGGTTCCCGAGGCCCTGCTGGGGCACGCGCTGGGCCTGCGCGTGGCCGCCGTCTCGTGTGTCTGCAACCGGGCCGCCGGCAGCGGGCGCCGCCTCACGCACGAGGACGTGCTGGCCGGAGCCACCCGCGCGCGGCCGCGCATGCAGGCCCTCCTCGGCGCTTTCTGCGAGGCGCTGGCCGCGGCGCCTGCCGCACCATGAGCTCCGAACACAATAGCCCGCACACTGCGCTGCCCGACACGCCCGAGGCGGTGGCCGCCCGACGCGTGGCCTCTGTGCTGCGCGATGCGGGATTCGAGGCGCTCCTGGCCGGCGGCTGCGTCCGAGACCTGCTCCTCGGGCGCCGCCCGAAGGACTACGATGTAGCCACCAACGCGCATCCGGATGCCGTCGTCGCCCGATTTCCCGATGCCCTCACCGTCGGCAAGTCCTTCGGCGTCGTGCGCGTGCCCTGCGGCGGCCTATGGACGGAGGTGGCGACCTTCCGCCGCGACCGCGGCTACACCGACGGACGCCACCCGGACGGCGTCGAATTCACCACCGCGCGCGAGGACGCCGAACGGCGCGATTTCACCGTCAACGCCATGTTCATGGACCCCGCTACGGGCAACGTGATCGACTACGCCGGCGGGCGGGACGACCTGCGCGCGCGCGTCATCCGCTGCGTTGGTGCGCCCGAGGAGCGGTTCCGCGAGGACCACCTGCGCATGCTGCGCGCGGTCCGCTTTGCCGTCACCCTGGACTTTGCGCTAGACCCGGGCACGGAAGCCGCCATCGCCCGCCTCGCGCCCTGCGTTCGCACCATCAGCCCCGAGCGCATTCGCGACGAGCTGGTCCGGGCGCTGTGCGACTCCACCCGCGCCGGCGACGCCCTGCGACTGCTCGACCGCACGGGCATCCTGGCCGTGATTCTCCCCGAGGTGTCGGCGATGAAGGGCGTGGAGCAGCCGCCCGAGTTTCACCCCGAGGGGGACGTGTTCACGCACACCTGCCTGATGCTCGACTCCCTGCCCCCCGCCCCTTCACCCGTGCTCGCCCTGGCCGTCCTGCTTCACGACGTGGGCAAGCCGCCCACCGCTGCCCTCGATGCCGATGGCCGCTGGCGGTTCATGGAGCATGCCAGCGTCGGCGGCCGGATGGCCGAAGCCATCCTGCAGCGCCTGCGATTCTCCTCGGACGACACCGAGGCCATCGTCGGTTGCGTTCAGGGCCACATGCGGTTCGCCGACGTCCAGCGGATGAAGGCGTCAACGCTGCGCCGGTTGATCGGCAACCCGCTCTTCGCGCTCGAACTCGAACTTCACCGCCTCGACTGCCAGGCTAGCCACGGCAATCTCGAGCACCACGGGTTCCTGATCGAGAGGAAGCGCGCGTTCGACACCGAGCCGGTCCTGCCGCAGCCCTGGGTCACTGGCCGCGATATCATCGACCTCGGCGTATCGGCTGGTCCGGCCGTCGGGGTCTGGAAGCAACGCGCCTACGACGCGCAACTGGAGGGGCTCTTCGCCTCCCGCGAGGCGCTTCTCGCCTGGCTTCAGTCCGAATGGCGACGCGTTCACCCGGCGCCGTAGGCGACCCTCATCGTGCGGCGCCCGCGCCGTCGGGACGACGGCTTTACGTTTGCATTCGCTCGTCTGGCCGTTTAGTTTCTCATAGGTAAGTAGCAATCAGCTGGTACTTTCTACGTAGTAATAACGAAGCAGGAATCCCGGCGTCGCCCCGATGCAGGACCTTCCCCCTATCACCATCGGCGTCATGATGCGCCACATCGCGGCCCCGGGCGGGATCACGGTCTACACCCGCAACATTCTCGAACACCTCCTGCGGGTCGACACCCGCAACCGGTACGTGCTGTTCTACCCGGAAGACACGCTGATGGGGGCGTACGCGGATCGCCCCAAGGTGACCGAAGTGTGGGTTCCCTCCCGGCGGGGGCTCTGTGACCGCATGGTCTGGGACCAGTGTCGGCTGTTGAAGCACCTCAGCCGCCACGCCGTCGACGTCGTCTTCAACCCCAAGCTGTCGGTCCCCCTGGCGGCTGGTTGCCCGACCGTCTTCACCATGCACGGGCTGGAGCAGTTCGCCGCCCGGCGGATGTTCCCCTGGAACGACCGCATCTACTTCACGCTGGCGATGCGGTTGTACAGCCGCAGGGCCGACGGAATCCTGGTGATGACCCAAACCGGCCGCCGTGACCTGCGGAAGTACCTGGGTGTACCCGACCGGAAGATCCACGTCATATCGGAGTCCTACAACGAAAGCTACCACGTCGTCCGTGATCAGGCCGAGCGGG
>CAZJBP010000136.1:0-9947 GCA_964544115.1 uncultured Victivallales bacterium
TTCCTCATCCCATTCACCCGACGGCTTCGGTGTCAGGAATTGTGACGCAACGCGGTCCGCAGGCCGCGCGCTCTTTTGCGCTTGCCGCCGGGGTGCGGGTGCGCAACAATCCCAGCGTTTTCAGTCGCAAACCGGTAACGGGGCGCGACGGGTCTTCAGGACAGGGTGACGCCGGCGGCCTCGCAAGAGGCGGCGGCGAATTCCCGACCGGCGGTATAGCCCGCGAGCCCGCCTTGAACGGCGTGGCAGATCCGGTGGAACTCCGGGGCCGACAGTACAGTCTGGATGGGAGAGGACGACGAAGGATTCCGGTCCTGATGGGCCGGGGAGTCTCTCTCCCCGGTCCTTTTTTTATTTGTGCGCCCGGATGGGCGCGACGGAGCCGGCCATGTTCGATCGCATTGAAGACGTCCTGAGCGCGATACGCGCCGGCGAGATGGTCGTGGTGACCGACGACGAGCGGCGGGAGAACGAGGGCGACCTTGTCATGGCCGCCGAGCACGCGACCGACCGCGCCGTGAACTTCATGGCCACGCACGGGCGCGGGCTGATCTGCGTGGCCCTGACCCATGAGCGCCTGCACAAGCTGCGCATCGACCGCATGGCCACGCGCCATAGCGGCGACCCGTTCCGCACGGCGTTCATGGAGTCGGTGGATGCCCGCCAGGGCGTGACCACGGGCATCAGCGCGCACGACCGCGCGCGCACCATCGCCGTGCTGATCGATGAGGCCTCCACGGAGGAGGATCTGGTCAGCCCCGGGCACCTCTTCCCGCTCGAGGCCATGGAGGGTGGCGTCCTGCGGCGGGCCGGCCACACGGAGGCGTCCGTGGACCTGGCTCGCCTGGCGGGGTGCCGGCCGGCCGGCGTGATCTGCGAGATCCTGCGAGAAGACGGCAGCATGGCCCGCCTGCCGGAATTGTGCGAGTTCGCCCGCCAGCGCGGCCTGAAGATGACCTGTGTCGCCGACCTGATCGCGTACCGCAGGCGCACGGAGCGGCTGGTGAAGTGTCTCCGCAGCATCCAGTTCCCGACGGAGTTCGGCGTCTTTCAGCTGAAGCTGTACGAGTCGTCGCTCGAGCGCGATCACCACGTGGCGCTGGTCCTCGGGCACCCCGAGCAGCAGCCGTCGGCCCTGGTGCGCGTGCACAGCGAATGCCTGACCGGCGACGTGTTTCATTCGATGCGGTGCGACTGCGGCAACCAGCTGCACCGCGCGATGGAGATGATCGGGGCCGAGGGCCACGGGGTCATCCTCTACATGCGGCAGGAAGGGCGGGGCATCGGCCTGGCCAACAAGATCCACGCCTACGAGCTTCAGGACAGCGGGCTGGATACGGTCGAGGCCAACGAGCGCCTGGGGTTCGAGGCGGATCTGCGGGACTACGGCGTGGGCGCCCAGATCCTGGGCGATCTTGGCCTCCGGCGGATCCGCCTGCTGACGAACAACCCGCGCAAGATCGTCGCCCTCGAGGGCTACGGGCTCGAAATCGTGGAGCGGATGCCGATCGTGTGCGAGTCCAACCCGCACAGCGCGCGGTATCTTCGCACGAAGAAGGAAAAGCTGGGGCACATGTTGTAGTGTTCAGCGCTCGAATAGAACGCGGATCACGAGGAAGGAGAGCGAGTCATGGCGATCAAGGAAATCTCGGTGGGTCTGGATGCGAAGGGGCTGAGGTTCGGCATCGTGGTCAGCCGGTTTAACGACTTTCTGACCAAGCAGCTTCTCGGCGGAGCGGTCGACTGCCTCGTGCGCCACGGCGCCTCCGAGGAGGACGTCACCGTCGCCTGGGTCCCGGGGGCCAACGAGTCTCCGCTGGCGGTCAAGAAGATGGCCAACCCGAAGGTGTACGACGCGCTGATCGTGCTGGGCGCGGTGATCCAGGGCGCTACGCCCCACGCGGGGCTGATCACCTCCCAGGTCTCGCGGTCGCTGGCCGCCGTGGGCATGGAGCACAACATTCCGGTGATCAACGGCGTGGTGGTGGCGGACACTCTGGAGCAGGCGGTCGAGCGCTCGGGCACCAAGGCCGGAAACAAGGGGTGGCAGGCCGCGCAGGCCGCCATCGAAATGGCCAACCTCTACAAGGCGCTGAGCCGCTGAGGCGGGCCGCCGGACGGGAATCCCAGATGACCATGAGACGCAACGCGCGGGAATGGGCCCTGCAGCTGCTGTTCCAGTTGGATTTCAATCCCGCTGAGAAGCTCGAGACCGTGTTCTCGGCGTTCTGGCAGGACGTGCAGCCGGACTCGAACGAGGCCATGGTCTTCGCCGAGCGGATCGTGTCCGGGGTGGTCGAGCACCGCGCGGAGATCGACGCGATGCTGGCCCGGTACACCGAGAACTGGGACGTCGCGCGCATCGGGTCGGTGGAGCGCAATGCCATGCGGATGGCGATCTTCGAAATGCTCCACTGCGCCGACATCCCTCCGGTCGTATCGATCAACGAAGCCGTCGACGTCGCCAAGTACTTCAGCACAAAGGAATCGGGGAAATTCGTGAACGGCATCCTGGACCGAATCCGCTCCACGCTGGCCCGCCCCGCGCGTGAAGCGGTCGGCGGCGCGCAGAAGCGCGGCGCACGACGGAAGCATGAGGCCTGAGATCCGCGTCGTGCGGGGCGCCGGATGCATCGCGGATCCCGTATTCCCCTCTCCCGCGGGAGATCCGAAATCTGAAATCCGAAACTCCCAGCCCGAAGACCCGTGACGCCGACTGGATGGCGCGCGCCCTGGCGCTCGCGGCCCGCGGCGCGGCGCGCACGCGGCCGAACCCGCCGGTCGGCGCCGTCGTGGTGAGCGCGGACGGGAAGCGCCTTCTGGGCGAAGGGTGGCACCGTCGCGCCGGAACCCCGCATGCAGAAGTCCACGCCCTGCGCGCGGCGGGCGCCGCGGCGCGCGGCGCCACGCTCTACGTGACCCTCGAGCCCTGCTGCACGACCGGCCGCACGCCGCCCTGCACCGACGCCATCCTGACCGCCGGCATTGCGCGCGTGGTCGCCGCCGTGCGCGACCCCAATCCCCGACATGCCGGCCGCGGGCTGCTCCGCCTGCGCCGCGCGGGCGTGCGCGTGGAACAGGGCGTCTGCGCCGAGGAGGCGAGCCGCCTGATCGAGCCGTTCGCCACGTGGATCGCGGAGCAGCGTCCGATGGTGACGCTAAAGATCGGCGCGACCCTCGATGGCCGGATCGCGGACCGGCTGGGCCGCTCCCGGTGGATTACCTGCCCGACGTCTCGCGCCCAGGTGCAGCGGCTACGGCGCTCCGCGGACGCGATCCTCGTCGGCGGCCGCACGGCCCGGCTGGATGACCCGTCGCTGGGCGGCGGGGCGGCCGGCCGCAGCGAGGGCCCCCTGCGGGTGATTCTGGACGAACGGGGCGGCCTGCCCGCGGGACTGAAGGTGTTGACCGATGCGGCGGCTTCGCGCACGATCGTGGCCACGACGCGGCTCTGCCCGCAGGAGCGGGTGCGCGCCTATGCGCGTCACGGCGCCCGCGTCTGGACGCTGCCGGCGGCCGGCGGCCGGGTCTCGCTTCCGGCCTTGCTGCTGCGGCTGGGAGCCGAAGGAATTCTCCACGTGCTGTGCGAAGGCGGCGGCGAACTGGCCGCGGAACTGCTGCGGAAGGGATTGGCCGGCCGGATCGTCTGGTTCGTCGCCCCGTCCCTGCTGGGCGGAACCGGTGTGGCCGCCCTCGGCGGACCCGGGTGGGCCCTGGCGGAGTCGCCGGGGCTGACGTTCACGGCCGTCGAGCGGTGCGGGCGCGACGTGATGCTGGAGGCGCGGCCGGGGCGGGGGAGGAGATAGCGGCATGTTCACGGGCCTGATCGAGAAAACGGGGCGTCTACGGGCGCTCAGGTCGTCCGGTGGCGCCGGGCGGATCGAGGTCGAGTGCTCGGCGTGGGATCGGCCGCTGACGATCGGCGAGAGCATCGCGGTTCAGGGGGCCTGCCTGACCGTGGTGCAGGCGACGTCGGGCGGGTTCGCCTGCGACCTGCTTCAGGAAACCGTTGAGCGGACGTGCCTGGGCGACAAGAAGCCGGGGGCGCGGCTGAACCTGGAGCGGGCGACGCGGCTCGGAGAGCCGCTCGGCGGGCACATCGTGACCGGGCACGTGGACGCCGTGGGCCGGGTGCGGGCGGTGTCGCGCTGCGGCGACGACCTCGTGATTCAGGTCGAGTGCGACCCGGCCTGGCTGGCGGCGATGATTCCCAAAGGCTCGGTGGCGCTCGACGGCGGGAGCCTCACGCTGACCAAGGTCGAGGAGACGTGGTTCCAGGTCAACATCATCCCGCACACGTGGCAGCTGACGAGCCTCAGCGACCTGCGCCCCGGAGACAGGGCCAACATCGAGACCGACGTGCTGGGCAAATACGTACGCAAGTCCTCCGGCGCCGCCTACGCCAAGTCCGCCGCCGGCTCGCTCACGATGGATGACCTGCTCAACGCCGGCTTCGCCTGAGCGCGGCCCGGGGCCGCCTAGATCGCGAACCCCGCCACGCCCGAGCGTCCGATCGCGGCCGGATCCTCCGACGCGCCAATCGCGCGGAACCTCACGCGGTAGCGATAGCCGCCGGGCACGATGCGGTACTCAGGGTGCACATTCTGGCGCCACCCCGTGTCGCCGCCGAGCCCCATGTGCCAGCCGTCGATGTGCACGATCGTCTCCGGGCGCGCGACCAGCTCGTGCGCGTGCAACGCCTGCTCCAGATCCTCCCGCCGCACGTGCTGCGCCGTCAGGTGGATCAGCGGCATGCCCATGATCATCAGCCCTGAGCCCCTGCGGTCCGTCAGCGTCGCCCACCGCACATCCTCGCGGCCGCCGTTCTCCTGCGGGAAGACGTACGGCGTCAGCGTCTCCGACACCGGGCACCGGTAGAGGCCGACCATGGCCGCGTCCTTGCGGTCGACATAGTTTTCCCACGGCCCGCGCCCGTACCACGTCAGCTGATCGAGTCCGGCCGGCAGCGTCATCACCACGCCGATCCGCGGGACGGTCGGCAGGGGCAGCCGCGCCACCACCTGAGCGTCCAGGATCACCTCGCCGCCCGCCGTGAACGTGTAGCCGGTTTCGCACGTGAACGCCTCCGTGCCGTCTGGCGAGGTCAGCCGCGTGCCCACCTTCACGTAGACCGCCGCCTTGCCCAGAGCCGCCGCCTCGATGCCGGTCACGTGACGGGTCAGTCGATCCAGCCCGGCCTGTCGCCAGGCGTAGGCGTATCCGCCGCGGCCCGTGGACAGGTCGATGTCGGTCGGCGCGCGGTAGAAACACTCCACCGGCCCGGACTGCAGCCGCTCGCCGTCGGCCGTCTGGAAGGAGCGCCAGAGCCCGTCCGCCGCGCCCACCACATGCTCAAACCCCGCGCCGCGAATGCGAAGCATGCCGCCGCCGCGCTCCAGCGCAAGGGTCCCCGCCGCGTGCGGGACCGGCGCCTGCGCGGGGATGGACCCCGGCAGCCGGAACTGCTCCCACGTGACCTCGTGCCCTGCCGCCGCCCACGGGGTCGCCTGTTTGAGCGCCAGCCGGACGACCAGCCAATACTCCGCGCCCGGCTTCGGTGCGGGCTGCGTCACGGGCAGCTCCACGCTTTGCGTCTCGCCCGGCCCGGCCGAAAGGCTCTCGATGCAGCCGCTCTGCAGCGTCGCGCCATCTTCACGCACTTCCCAGCGCAGCGCCAGGTGCGCCAGGCTCAGCGCGTGGTACTTGTTGCGCACGATCAGCTTCCCGGCGCCGGCGTCCGCGGCGGTGACGGCCACCGGGGCCTGCACCTTCTTGATCTCCCAGGCGCCGGGATGCGGCACGAGGTCCGGCCCGACCACGCCGTTCAGGCACATCCGCTCCATGTCCGCGGACTCGAGCCCGGGCTCGCCGTAGAGCCAGCCGACTCGCCCGTCCGGCAGCCGCTTCGGCAGCGCCTTGTCGGCCCAGTCCCAGATGAAACCGCCCTGGAATCGCGGCCACTCGTCGATCAGATCCCAGAACTTGCGGAAGTTGCCCGTGCTGTTGCCCTTGGTGTAGGCGTACTCGCACATGATCATCGGGCGCCGCTCTTCGCCGCGCGCCAGCTCGCGCCGCACCCAGTCCAGCTCCGGGTACATCGGCGCCAGGACGTCCGACAGCGCCGGGCCCGGATAGCCGCTTTCGTACTGGACCGGGCGCGTCGGGTCATACTGCCGCACCCACGCCGCCATGGCCGCGTGGTTCGGGCCGTGGAACGATTCGTTGCCGAGCGACCAGAAGAGGATCGAGGCGTGGTTCTTGTCGCGCAGCACCATGCGCGTCGCGCGTTCGAGATAGGCGCCGGCCCAGGCCGGGTTCTTGGACAGCAGCGCCTCCACGCCGTGCGTTTCGAGGTTGGCCTCGTCGATGACGCAGAGGCCGTACTCGTCGCACAGGTCGTACCAGAGCGGGTCGTTGGGGTAGTGGCTGGTCCGCACGGCGTTGAAGTTGAGCTGCTTCATCAGCACGATGTCGGCGCGCATGTCGGCTTCGGTCACCGCGCGGCCATGCCAGGGGCTGAACTCGTGCCGGTTCACGCCGCGCACCACCAACCTCCGGCCGTTGAGCAGAACCAGGCCGTCCCTGATCTCCACCTGCCGGAAGCCGACGCGGCAGCTCTCGAGATCCACGGCTTCGCCGGCCGGGTTGCGCAGGGTCAGCACCAGCGTGTACAGGTGCGGCGTCTCGGCGGTCCACGGGCGCGGCGCGGCGACGACCGCCTCGATCCGCGCGCAGCCGGCCTCGTCGCGGGCCTCGCCGTACATCGGCGACGAGGTCGCCAGCGGCGCGGCGACCGGCGCGGCAAACACGGGCGCGCCCGCCGCGTCGTACAGCATGGCCTCGACCTTCCATCCCGCGACCATGGGATAGGCGATCGTCGGCGACCCGGGCGGCGGCGCCCCCGGCGGCAGGTTGGCGTAGGCGCTGACCTGCAGGGTTGCGTCGCGGTAGTCGCGGTCGAACACCGTGCGGACGGTGAAATCGCGCAGGTGCGTGCGCGGCTTGGCGAACAGCGTGACGTCGCGCTGGATGCCACTCATCTGCCAGTAGTCCTGGTCCTCGAGGTAGGTGCCGTCGCAGTAGCGCAGAACCTGCACCGCCAGCGTGTTGGTCCCGCGCCGGAGGAAAGGCGTGATGTTGAACTCGGCCGGCAGGCGGCTGTCCTGGCTGTAGCCGACCTCGGCGCCGTTGATCCACAGGGTGAACGCCGAGTCCACGCTCTCGAACGTCAGGAACACCTCGCGCTCGCGCCACGCGTCCGGCACCGTGAACGTGGTGCGATAGCAGCCGGTCGGGTTGTCGGCCGGCACGCGCGGCGGGTCGGGCGGGAAGGGGTAGGCGACGTTCGTATAGATCGGCGCGTCGTATTCGCCCTGGAGCTGCCAGTTCCCCGGCACGGCCAGCCGCGCCCAGGCGGCGTCGTCAAAGGAGGCGCCCCAGAACCCTTCCGGCACGGCGTCGGGCCGCGGCGCCCAGTGGAACGCCCAGTGGCCGTTCAGCGACTGGACGAACGGCGACGACCGCCGGTTGCCGGCGCGCGCGCCCTCCTCGTCGCCATAAGCCCCCCAGGGCACATGGGTCCACTCCCGGTTTCGGCCCGTGACCTGCGGATCTTCCCAATCCCGCCGCGAAGAAGTCGTGCTCATGCGCCGCACTATAGCGGAAGAGGGTGGGGGCGAGGAAGGGAATCAAACCACCGAGATACGGATTTTCGGAGCGTCCATCCGGCCATGGGCTAAGCCGGTCGTTCGGCTGGATCCTTCTTCTTCCGAACGACTCCGGCGACATGGGGGCGGCCAGTCAGCCGGGCCTCGACCCAGCGGGAGATGAACAGGTCGCTGCCATCGGCAATGGCCGCATGACGGTTCCTCAAGTGGATGTCGACCGCCGTCTCGTCCGTGCCAGCCTGGCGGGCGAGCCGCAGCACGCGGCGGCGGAGCTCCTCGGCGGCCACCCGGGTCGCCTCCTCGAGATCCCCGTACGTCGGCGTGCCTTCCAGCCCGTTGATCGCATACCCGCCGGAATCGTCCGCACAGATCTCCACCCGCTGATGCACGCAGACGCTGGACGTGATGGCGCCAACGGCGTTGGCCACATCCGCGTGTTCCGGCACCACGGCCGTCGTGCCCAGCATCTTCGCCGCAGGCGCCAGGAAGAGATGCACCGGCGCCCCGATGCCGACGATCGGCCGGTGGAGCTTCAGGTCCAGCGTGTATCCCTCGCCGCCGCCACTCAGCAGGCGGTTCAGCAGGGCCCGGGCGGCCGGGGAGCGCTCCAGGTCGTCCGTGTTCATCTCGTCGGCCAGTTGCATGCTCAACAGCTCATGTGCCAGGTGGTGGATCACCTGAGCGAGAACCCTCTCGCAGAAGGCCTCCGTCGAGAGGTCCAGCAGCCTGCCGTAGATCGCGCAGACGCGCCGGGCGGCGTCCGCGTTCCACAAGCTCAGCTGGCCCGTGGCGTGGAGCACATCCGTCGGCGTCAGCCCGCAGCGCTGGATGACGTGGCTCTCCTCGAGCCGCTCCAGCGGGAGGAACTGCCAGGCCGATGCGTCGATCCGCCTCGCCAGTTCGTCCAGGCTTCGCGGCCCGAGCCTGAGCTCCTTCACGATGCGCGCTTCGGTCTCGTCCATGGATGAGAGCTTCTCCTGAGGATTCAGGACCATCATGTCCATCCCGCCCGAGGAGGTGTCGCGCCGGTCCACATGCAGGTCGAGCCACTCGACGGCCTCCCGCCAGGAATCGGAGCGGGCGGCAAGCCAGCAGAGGGGCGCCACCCGGCGCGGGCCGACGCGCAGCTCGCCAAAGCGGCAGGTGATATGGCTGTCGCCCCCCAGGCCCAGCGTCCGCATGTCGAGAGACTTGACGTGCGTCCGGTGCGTTCCCACGGAAGCGCCCTCGTCGCAGATCCGCACCTGGCCCGCCTTGATCACCGCCGTGTCCGTCGTGGTGCCGCCCATGTCCACCACGAGGGCCTCGGCGAGCCCGGACAGTTTGTGGGCGCCCGAGACGCTGGCCGCCGGCCCGGACAGGATCGTCTCGATGGGCCGCTCGCGCGCCCGGGCGGCCTCCATGAGCGAGCCGTCGCTTCTCACCACCATGACCGGCGCGTGGATGCCGCAGTGCTTCAGCACCGCGTGCACATGGTCGATCAGGGCTTCCAGGTTGGGGATGATCCGGCCGTTGAGCGCGGCGGTGGTCGCCCGCAGGCGGTAGTCGAGGCCCTCGCTCACCTCGTGGCCGCAGGTCACGCTCAGGTCGCACGCCTGGGCGATCAGGGCCTTGACCTCCAGCTCATGCGCCGGGTTGACGTGGCTGGCGTAGCCGCAGACGGCAAAGGCGCGAACGTGGTGACGGTCCATCAGTTCGCGCACCGCGCGGCGCACCTGGTCGGGATCTACCGGCGTGATCACGGCCCCGTCGATCCCGACTTTGCCCTGGATGACGCGGAGCGGGCGGTGATCAATGTCCGATTCGTCGAACCGGTCGAACGGCGGCATGACCAGGAGCCCCACGGGCTGTCCCCGGCCTTCGACGATGGCATTGGTGGCAAGCGTGGTGGACAGGGCGACGAGCTCGACCCGGCGGAGGGCGTCGGCGTCCAGCCCGGCCAGGGCCTCACGGATGCCGATGGCGAAATCCCACTTCGTTGTCAGCGCCTTGGCCTTCTGAACCACGCGATCCGACTGAAAATCGAAGAGGGCCACATCGGTGTAAGTGCCGCCGGCGTCGATGCCGAGACCCAGCCGGGAGTCCGCCGGGCCTCCGGCGGCGACGAGGGGAAGATCCTTGTTCTCTGGCTGAACAGACATGGCCCAATCCTGCCCTTTTCTCGTCGCCATGGCAACCGCTGGGAGACAGGGCAGACGCATCTAATTCTTCTCCTGTCGTTTCGTGGGCGGAGTCGGCATTGGCAGCGAATGGCTCTTGGTTAATCGCTATTTCCCGTCC
>CAZJBP010000137.1:0-9885 GCA_964544115.1 uncultured Victivallales bacterium
CAAGGAGTCGGCACAAATGGCACAAATCGGACTCGCCAACAAACGCCAGGAAACTGGCTCGCACAGCTCGTAGTTTCAGGCGTAACGGCACACAAGATGAACTTAACAGAGGCCATGTTGATAGCGGTCGCTAGCGTGCTTGGCATCACATCGTTTGCCCTCATTCTCGGCGCCGTTCTTGGGTTTCACCGATTTGTAGAGGCACGCTCGCGGGCGGAAAACATTGGAGAACTTGCTGATACCCTTCTGACCGGAGGAATCATCGGATCAATTCGCGACGTGGCAATCGGATGGCGGACTCACCCTGAGTTGCAGAGGCTCATTCTGGCTGGAATCGTTGGGGCAGGAATCGCGTTAGCGCTGTTTGCGTTGATTCTGAAATGAAGACAGCTCATCCTCCAATCAGGCGAGTGTTAGCGCTTTTGCTGCTCGGCGCGTCCCCTTTGGTAGTTGGGCAAGGCATCGCATGGATTCCTGTGAGCATGGAATGGGTGATTCCCGTCATGGCTGTGCAACTCGCAGCATTGCCAACAATTGCCATTGTGTCGTGGATCGCGATAGTTACAACAATAGTCCGGTCTGGAGTCGGCCCTGTTATGGCCACAGCTCTAGCGGTGGCCGCGGGCTTGGCGTGTGCTCTGGCGCTGGTCGTCGGCATAAGCCAACTTCTCGCCAGCAAATGGACGCAATTCATGCCGTAGGAGAACGAAAGGAACTCTGCCAACCACGCCTCGCACCGTACTGCCCACCGCTGGCGCGGTGGGCGCCCGGTGACGGCTGACGTTCCGCTGATCCCTGAACCCTGAACCCCGAACCCTGATTCCTCGCAATGCAACGCCATGAGCTGAGAATGACCGGACCGTGCGTGTGGGAAGTGGAACCCCGTGGCCGCATGCGCGTTCCGGGGCGCATCTACGCATCGGAGGCGATGCTGGACGCCGTGCTGGCGGACAACGCCCCGGAGCAGGTGCTCAACGTGGCAACGCTGCCCGGCATCGTCGTCGCCTCGATGGCCATGCCGGACATCCACTGGGGCTACGGCTTCCCGATCGGCGGCGTGGCGGCGTTCGATGTCGATGACGGCGTGGTGTCGCCCGGCGGAGTGGGCTACGACATCAACTGCGGCGTGCGGTTGATGGCGTGCAAGCTCACGCGCGCCGAGGTGCAGCCGCGCCTGCAGACGCTGGTCGGCGAGCTGTTTGCCCGGGTGCCGACGGGCGTCGGCGCGGCGGGGGCCGTGCATGCGGACCGCAAGGACCTGCGCGCCGTTGCGGTCGAGGGGGCCGCCTGGGCGCTGCACAAGGGGTGGGGGACGGCCGGGGACGTGGAGCATATCGAGGAGCGCGGCTGCATGCGGGGTGCCAATCCGGAGGAGGTGTCCGGGCGGGCGTGGGAGCGCGCCAAGGACCAGCTGGGCACGCTCGGGTCGGGCAACCACTTCCTCGAGATCGGCTACGTCTCGCAGGTGTATGACGCGGGGCGCGCGGCGGTCATGGGACTGGCCGAGGACGGCATCACCGTGATGATCCACTGCGGGTCGCGCGGCTTCGGGCACCAGGTCTGCGAGGACGCGCTCCACGTCATGGACCGGGCGGTGCACCGCTACGGCATCGAGCTGCCCGACCGGCAGCTGGCCTGCGCGCCGGTGAAGTCGGACGAGGGGCAGGCCTATCTCGGCGCCATGCGCTGCGCCGTGAACTACGCATTCGCCAACCGACAGATCATCGCCCACCGCGTGCGCGAGGCGTTCCATGCCGTCTTCCGCGGCCCGCCCGAGGCCGTCGGGCTGCGGACCGTCTACGAGATAGCGCACAACATCGCCAAGCTCGAGACGCACGAGGTCGACGGCGCTCCCCGCGCGCTGTGCGTCCACCGCAAGGGCGCCACGCGGGCGTTTGCCGGCAGCCGCGACGAGGTGCCCGCCGCGTACCGCGCCATCGGCCAGCCGGTGCTGATCCCCGGCGACATGGGCCGCTACTCGTTCGTGCTGACCGGCACCGAGCGGGCCATGGGCGAGACGTTCGGCAGCACCTGTCACGGTGCCGGCCGCCTCATGAGCCGTCACGGCGCGATCCGCTCCGCCCGCGGACGCAACATCGGCCGCGAACTGGCCGCGCGCGGCATCATCGTCCGCGCCCGCGACGAGCGGACGCTGAGCGAGGAGATGTCCGAGGCCTACAAGGATGTGGCGGACGTGGTCGATGCGTGCGCCGAGGCCGGCCTCTCGCGCATCGTGGCGCGCATCACGCCGCTGGGCTGCATCAAGGGGTAGAGAATTGTCGATTGATGATTGCCGATTGTCGATTGGCGGCAGTTGGCAATCCCGGATCGACAATCGCCACATCGTCCTCGTCCTCAGTGAGCGAAGCGAACGGTCCTCGTCCTCGGATTCCGACGGCAGAAGAGTCGACGACGAGGGCAACGACGAAGGAGACCGGGCGCGCGGCAAACGGATCAAGAGCATGCCGAACACGGCGTCCGCGTCAGGGCTCGCAAGCGCGACGCCCGTGAACGCCAACTTCCAGAGCGCGGCTAGAAGTACAGGCTCCAGCTGGCCGTGCCGCCGTGGGATTCGTACCCGTCGGTCTCGCCGTACCAGCAGTCCAGCCCCACGCTGGTGTTGCGGGTGAGGGACAGGCTCTGCCGCAGGGAGAGCTGGTACAGCAGGATGTCCTGGTCGCGTCCCGCCAGGCAGGCGCCGTCGCCCTGCAAGACCAGCCTCCAACGATCCATCGGAGTGAAGATGACTCCGGCGGAAGGGCCGCCCCCCGCCGCATAGTGGTCGTTGTAGGGATCCCCGAGCTCCGCCCGGACATTCATGAGCAGGTAGGCGAGCCCGGCGCCCTTCCATCGCGCGGCATAGCCAAAGCCGACTTCGCCGTACCCGACGAGCGAGTCGTCGTCTTCGGCGAGCCGCCGCCGCATCAGGCCGACGGAGGCCTGCCATGATTTCGGCTTGAAGAACCGGTCGCAGGGTGCCGCGGAGAGGATGTCGATCGCGGCCAGGTGCTCCAGTTTCCACGTGTCGTTCTGCGTGTCCATCCGGACTTCCGCGTCGAGGAACTGCATGTGGAACCCCGGGTCGAACCCCGTGCCGGGGTCCGAGATGGCGTGGTAAGCCGGACGGTAGCGAAGGCTCAGGAAGCCGTCGCCGTTCTCAGAGCCGCCGCCCAGGGCCAGCCGGTTGCCGTCATGCCCTGTCTCCGGGCGCGGGGGCTCCGGGACGCGGTATACCTCATCGCTGGGACGGGCCAGGCGGCTCCTGACGCGCAGAATGCGGAGGATGTCCCGCCGGTACTGCTCGGGCGGAATGGTCCGTTGCGTGTAACGGTACTGGACCAGCTGCGCGGCCAGGTCGAGAATCACGATCTGCTGCTCCGGATCCGAAACCTGTGCGGCCACGCTTTCCGCGTCCTGGCCGTCGACCGCCACCGCGTGGGCCAGCTCCCACAGCTCCTGGCTCAGTAGCGAGGTGAGGTACTGCAGCGAGGTTACCTTGGACGGACGGAAGGCCGTCTGGCGCACCAGGCCCCGGCCGCACACCTCCTTGAGCACATCGATGGGCGTCACCCACGGCTGGCGCGTCCGGGTCAGCTGTAGGGAGGGCCGTGCCGTGTCGATCACGAACAGGAGGTTGAAGGCGCAGTTCTCCGTCAGGAAATAGTAGTCGCTTCTCACGCCCTGCAGTTCCCAGGTGTGCATCAGCATCCGGCGCAGTTCTTCCGGCGTCAGGTCCAGCTCATACTCCCAGATGTCCCGATAGCCGATGTCCCCGTAAAGCTCGACTTTGTCGTAGTAGGGCATGACGCCATAGTAGCCAGGGAACGATCCGATGAAGCAGCCCACGATGAAGAGGGGGCTGAACCCACCGTCCGTGCGTCCGGCGTAGCTGACCGACTGCGACAGGAGCCGGTTGCGGTCCTGCGAGTCGAACACGATCAGCGTGTGGCCGAACATGGACGCGGGGTTGTTCAGGTTGCAGGCAGGGAAGACCAGCGTGGCCGCAACGGGCCGCATCTGGGCCCACAGGTCGTCGAAGCGCGTCCGGGCGGGCGGGGGCATCCGGGAGGCGTCGATGTCGAGCTGTTCCTTCAGCCAGGCCACCCGGGCCGGGAACTTCTGCACGGGATGGTCGGGCTTGTCCTGGCCCGTGGGGTCTGCCATCGCGCGAAGCAGGGCGTGGAGTTCGGCGCGCGGATCGCGCTTGCCGTCCGGGGCCACGAAAAAGGCGGGGTCATCGACCCGGCTCTCGAAGCCGCCGGAGAGATTATGCCGGGCATGCAGAAGCAGAAGCCAGTAGGGATCGCGGTCCAGCGCCCGCTGGTCCGCCTCGGCGATCAGGTCGGCGGCGTAGGCGTGGGCGGCGTCCCGTGCGGGTTCCTGCGCGGCGGCTCCGGCGGCGAACAGGCACAGGGAAAAGAAAAGGGGAACAGAACGCAACATGGCTCTGTTCCCCTTGTTCAGACGAACCCCTCGATCAGCTCTGCATGACGCTCTGGATGTTCGCGAAGACCTCACCCGCGGTGACCTGCTCGGAGGAGAAGATCTTGCCGAAGTTGGTCTGCAGCCGGGCATTGAACGCCGCGCGCCCGTCCTGCTGCACGCCCATCAGGTCCCCCAGCGCCGCGAGGGAGTCGCCGCTGCCGCTGGCGACGTCGAGCGCGAGACGATCCATGTTATCCCCGATGAACTTCTGCGTGTCCTCCACGCTCGCGACCTTGGTGTACGGGTCGGCGCCAAGTGTTCCCGAGGTGATGGCGAACGTCTGGTTCGCGCAAAGGCCGTTCAGGAATGTGGCGACCAACTGCACCAGCAGGGTGGGTTCCTTGTCGTTCAGCAACATGGTGCCCAGACCCACGCCGCAGTTGTCCCGGACCGTTCCCGCCCAAGTCGGCCCCACCAACGCCAGGCCTGCCAGAATTGTGACCACAGCTTTCTTCATCTTGTCCTCCCGCGTGTTAAGCCGATCCGGCCGCCCGACATCCCGCCAGGATCCAAGCTGGACTCGACTTTGTTACCGAGACCATCTGCCGTTTTCTTGCGGAAGTCAAGCCGTTCGCCAGCCCCGAACGGGTGCCACATCTTGCCCGTGTGGTCCGGTTGTGGCATGCTATCCGGAATGACACGGCGAATTCAGCTCGGTCTCGCGCGGAGCGCGCCTGCGTTGGCCGGAAGGCGGCGGCTTCTCAGATGGGCTGCGTGGTGTGCCGTGGGGCTCGGCGTTGTGTCGACCCAGGCGGCCACCGTGCACCGGGAGACCGAGTACGTTGAGAGCGAGGTCCTGGTAACCTTTAAGACGTCGGCCAGCCTGCCGGCGGCCCGCGCGGCACTGGGCGGCCGCTCGCTGGAACTGGCGAAGCACTTCGCCTGGCTCTCGGAGCGCAGGGGCCGGCCGTGTGGACTGGTGCGCGCCGCAGGCCGGACGACTGCGGACCTGATCGCCGAGCTGAAGCGCGATCCTTCGATTGAGACCGTGGAGCCGAACTATCTGCGCTGGACCTGCGCTGGATCCCAGCCCAATGACGCCCTGTTTGGGCAGTTGTGGGGCTTTCAGAATACCGCGCAGACCGTGAATGGCGCCGCGGGAACTGCGGGCGATGACATCCGCTTCCCGTCGGCACGGTCCCTGGCGCGGCCCGGCGTCAGCAACGTGGTGGTCGCCGTGATAGACACCGGCGTGGATGGAGCGCATCCGGACCTGGCGGCCAACCTGTGGACGAACCCCGGCGAGACCCCCAACAACGGCGTGGATGACGACGGCAACGGGTACGTGGATGATCTCCACGGCTTTGACTTTGTCGGCTACGTGGCCGCCCCCACGGACGCGGGCGAGCATGGCACCCACGTGAGCGGAACGATTGCGGCGGTTGGCAACAACCGTCTGGGCGTGATCGGAGTGGCGGAGCGGGCGCGCGTCATGGCGCTGAAAGTGTCCAGCGACGGCACCAGCATCGACAGCGCCTCGGAGATTGAGGCGCTGCAGTATGCGGCGATGATGAAAGGGCGGGGTGTCAACATTGTGGCGATAAATGCCTCATACGGCGGCGGCGGGTTCTCCGCCACGGAGCAGGCCGCGATTCAGGCCGCCGGGAACGCCGGGATTGTCCTCTGCGCCGCGGCGGGCAATGACGGTTCGGACAACAATACGACCCCCGTGTATCCCGCGTCCTACCGCCTGGCGAACATGATCGTCGTGGCGGCCACGGATCAGAACGATGCCCTGGCGAGTTTCTCGAACTATGGTTCGACATCGGTTGACCTGGCGGCTCCCGGAGTGAACATCCTGTCGACCCTGCCGACCTGGCTGGCCAGCACGACGGCGTCCGTCCAGCGCAACGCCACGACCTACCCGGCCAGCGCATTCACCTATTCGGGGATCACCACTGGCCTGACCGCCACGATCTACTATTGCGGGCTGGGCTACCCCGGCGATTTCCCCGCCGCCGTCAACGGCAACATCGCGCTGATCCAGCGCGGGACCCTCTTCTTCTCGGAGAAGGTGTCCAACGCCATGGCGGCGGGGGCCAGGGCGGCCATCATCTACAACAACGTATCGGGGAGCTTCCTGGGCACGCTCCAGACCGCCGGCACGTGGATCCCGGCCGTCGCCATTACCGATGTGGACGGCGCGGCGCTGCGGGCGACCACGCTTCCCGGAACGGGTAAGGTGGTCAACACGGCGGGCCCGAACGACTATTACCGATACATGAACGGCACCTCCATGGCCACGCCCCACGTCGCGGGCGCCGTGGCCTTTGCCGCCATGAATTTTCCCGGCGAGAGCGCAGCCCAGCGCGTCCAGCGGATTCTGGCGAACGTCGACAGCGTACCCGCCCTGCTGGGCAGGACCCGGACCGGCGGACGCCTCAACCTCGAGCGCACCGTGGATACCGACAGGAACGGCATGCCGGATTGGTGGGAACAGCTCTACTTTTCGCGGCCGACCGGGGATGCTCCGGATGCGGATCCGGATCATGACGGCGCCGGCAACCTCGAGGAGTGGTTGGCGGGCACTCATCCAACCCATGCGAGTTCCTGCCTGCGCCTGTCGGTCAGCGCCGCGCAGGGCACGAATGGATTTACGGTCAGTTGGCAGAGCGTGCAGGGCAAGACCTACCGGCTCGATCGCGCGACCAACCTGACCGCCGGCTTCACCAGTCTTGTGCGGACGAACATCGCGGCCTCCCCGCCGCTGAACACGGAGACCGATACCCAGGCAGCCACTCGGCGCGCTTCGTTCTACCGCGTCCGCCTGGAGCCCTAGTCCGCGTGGGTGGTGTTTTTTTTGACAGGATTAACAGGATGGACAGGATGGCGCCCCCCCCCCGGCAGCCAATCCTGAAGATCCTGTAAATCCTGTCCGCCCCCTTCTCCTGTCCGCCCCGTTCGCTCCGGCCGTGAACGCGCTTGCGGCCTGCGTCGGGGCTCTGAGACACTACGGGCATGGCGGGCCACATCGAGATCCGCGGGGCGCGGCAGCACAACCTCAAAGGGTTCGACCTGCGGCTGCCGCTGAACGAACTCATCGTCGTCACCGGCGTGAGCGGCTCGGGCAAGTCGTCGCTGGCGTTCGACACGCTCTACGCCGAGGGCCAGCGTCGCTACGTCGAGACCTTCTCGCCGTACGCGCGGCAGTTCCTCGACCGCATGGACCGCCCCCGCGTCGACGCGATTGAGGGCATACCGCCCGCCATCGCCATCGACCAGACCAATCCCGTGCGCTCGTCGCGTTCGACCGTGGGCACGATGACCGAGCTGAACGACCACCTGAAGCTGCTCTACGCCCGCGCCGCGGAGCTCTTCTGCGGGGGGTGCGGACGGGTCGTCCGCCGCGACTCGGCCGCAAGCATTTGGGAGTCGCTGCAGCGCGAATGGCCGGCTCCCGCCGCGGGCGGACCCGCCCCCGAACCCGAGGCGCTCATCACCTTCCCGGTGGCGCCGTCGCGCGGGACGACGGCGGCGCAGATGCGGGAGGTCCTGGCCAGCCAGGGCTACGCGCGGGTGCTGGACGGGCCGCAGGGCGAGCTGAACGCGGTCCAGGACCGCCTGAAGTGGCGCGCCGACCGGCGCGCCCGCGTGGTCGATGACCTCGAGGCGGCGCTGGGTCACGGCGGCCGCGTGGATGTGCACCGGCTCGACGACGCGGGCGCGCCCGAGCGCACCTGGCGGTTTTCGTCCGATCTGCACTGCCCCGACTGCGACCGCCACTACGCCGACCCGACCCCGAACCTGTTCTCGTTCAACTCGCCGCTTGGCGCCTGCAGCGCCTGCCGCGGCTTCGGCCGCGTCATCGGCATCGACTACGGCCTCGTCGTGCCTGACGAGCGGCTCTCGCTGGCCAAGGGCGCCATCCGGCCCTGGAACTCCGACAGCTACCGCGAGTGCCGCGACGACCTGGTGCGCTTTGCGCGCCAGCGCGACGTGCCCGTGGACGTGCCGTGGTCGGCGCTGACCGAGGCGCAGCGGGCCTGGGTCCTCGAAGGCGAGGGCGAATGGGAAGACGGAAAGTGGTACGGCGTGCGGCGGTTCTTCAGCTGGCTCGAGACCAAGAGCTACCGCATGCATATCCGCGTGCTGCTCTCCCGCTACCGCACGTACCAGCCGTGTCCAGCCTGCGGCGGCGCCCGCCTCAAGCCCGAGGCGCTGCTGTGGCGCGTGCGGGGCGGGGCGGACGGAGGGACCCTCTCGCTCCGTGACCTCGTCCAGCTCCCGATCGACGCCTGCGCCGCGTTCTTCGCGGCCCTCGCCCTGCCCGCGCCGCTGGACGATGCCACCGCCGTGCTCGTGGACGGCATCCGTACGCGCCTGCGCTACCTCGTCGACGTGGGCCTGGGCTATCTGACGCTGGACCGGCAGTCGCGCACGCTCAGCGGCGGCGAGGTCCAGCGGATCAACCTCACCACCGCGCTCGGCACCTCGCTGGTCAATACGCTCTTCGTGCTCGATGAACCCAGCATCGGCCTGCACCCGCGCGACATCGGCCGCCTGATCGGCGTGCTGCACCGCCTGCGCGACCTGGGCAACACGCTGCTGGTGGTCGAGCACGACCCCGATGTGATCCGCGCCGCCGACCGCGTGCTGGACATGGGGCCCGGCCCGGGCGAGCGGGGCGGCGAGGTGGTCTACTTCGGCCCGCTTGCCGGGCTGGCGTCCGCGCGCGGCTCGCTCACCGCGGACTACCTGTGCGGCCGCCGCTCCGCCGTGCCCCCCGAGGCCGCCGCCGGTGCGCGTCCGCCCCGCGAGGCCGGCGTGCTGGCCATCCGCGGCGCCCGCGCCCACAACCTCCGGCGCGTCGACGCGGAGATCCCGCTCAACCGCCTGGTGTGCGTGACCGGCGTCAGCGGCTCGGGCAAGTCCTCGCTCGTCCACGACGTGCTGTACCTCGCGCTGTGCAAGCAGCGGCGCCGCGCGGTCGAGACGCCGGGCGAGCACGACGCG
Organism: uncultured Victivallales bacterium; assembly: GCA_964544115.1. GTDB lineage: Bacteria > Verrucomicrobiota > Kiritimatiellia > UBA8416 > JADHWI01 > CAZJBP01. The sequence goes on from CAZJBP010000137.1 coordinate 9,439, forward strand.
ATCGAAGGCGGCGACCGCATCGACGACGTCGTGCTGGTGGACCAGTCGCCGATCGGCAAGACCGCCCGGTCGAACCCCTGCAGCTACGTCGGCGCGTTCGACGGCGTGCGGCGCGTGTTTGCGACCCAGCCGCTGGCCGTCGAGCGCGGCTACACCGCCGGCGCGTTCAGCTTCAACTCCTCTATGTGCTGCCCGGCGTGCGGCGGCAGCGGCTTCGAGCACGTCGAGATGCAGTTTCTCAGCGACGTCTACCTGCGCTGTCCCGAGTGCGACGGCCGGCGCTACCGGCCGGAGGTGTTGGAGGTCCGGCTCACCGCGCCGGCCGCCGACGGAAAGGGGCTCCGCAGCCTGTCGATCGCCGACGTGCTGGAGCTGACCATCGAGGAGGCCGTCGCGCTGTTCGCCGGCGAGACGGCGATTGCGGCCGCGCTGGAGCCGCTGATCGCG
>CAZJBP010000138.1:0-9840 GCA_964544115.1 uncultured Victivallales bacterium
GCGCGTAGAACTTGCCCGGGTGGACGCGGCTGGGCACGAGGTAGTCGCGCGCCCCCTCCGGCGAACTGCTCGTCAGGATCGGCGTCTGGAACTCGTTGAAGCCCAGCTCCTGCATCCGGCGGCGGATCCACGAGATGACCTTCGAGCGCAGGAGGATGTTCTTCTGCAGGCGCGGGCGCCGCAGGTCGAGGAACCGGTACTTCAGCCGCATCTCCTCCGGCCCGTCCTCCTCGCCCGCCAGGTAGAGCGGGAGGTTCACGTCGACCGGCCCCTGCACCGTCATCTCATGGGCTGCCAGCTCCACCTCGCCGGTGGGCAGGGCGGGGTTGATCGTCTCCGGCGCGCGCCGCTTGACCAGGCCGGTCACGGTGATGACCGTCTCCAGCTTGAGGTGCTGGCACGCGTCGAAGAGCTCGCGGTCCGGGTGCACGACCACCTGCGTCACCCCGTAATGGTCGCGCAGGTCGATGAACAGCAGGCTGCCGTGGTCGCGCTTGCGATACACCCAGCCGGACAGCCGCGCGGTCGTGCCGGCGTCGGAGGATCGAAGTTCGCCACAGGTATGCGATCGGAATGGATGCATGGCTTTTCTCCCTGAAAAGGCGCCCACTCTAGACGGGATGCCGCCGGTTTTCAGCCTAAATCGTCAGCGCACGTCGATGCAGACCAGGTCCCCGGGCTGGTTGCGGCAGTACACGCGGCCGCCGGAGAAGGCGGGCGCGGTCCAGCACAGCTTGCGGTCGAGAGCCTGCGCCTCGGACAGCCGCGCGAAGCCCTTCGGCGTCGCCTCCGCAATCGTGAGCTTGCCGGCCTCATGCAGGATCAGCAGCTTGCCGTCGACCAGGATCAGCGACGAGAAGCCCGTGTCCTCGGACCAGACTTCCTTGCCGGTTTCGAACTCGACGCAGCGCAGCCGCCCCTTGCCGGCGTTGCCGTCGCAGCCATAAAGGTAGCCCTCGCGCAGGATGCTGGAGGCGAACTGGCTGGCAATGAGCTTGTTCTGCCACACCACGGCCGGAGGCGTCTGCGCGAGATCCAGCACGGCGCTGCCGGAGCCGTAGCCGGACGAAATGAAGACCTTGCTGCCGAGGGGAACGGGATCGGGGGCATTCACGTTGTAGCTGGTCTTCCAGGGGTGCGACCAGAGGACCTTGCCGCTGTCCGCGGTGACGCCGAAGAGGGCTTCGGCGCCGAAGATCAGCAGGCCCGGCTTGCCGTCGAGCGTGCAGGCCACCGGCGAGGCATAGCCGCCGACGCCGGTGCCGGTGGACCATGCCACGGCGCCGGTATCCTTCTTAAGAGCCAGGCCGCTGCTGCCGGCGTTGAGGATCAGCAGGTCGCCGACAACCAGCGGCGAACCGGCCAGCCCCCAGTTCAGGTTGGCAATGCCCGCATCGGCGACAAGGTTCTTGCGCCAGACCACCTTCCCGTCGGCGGCATCCAGGCACACGACCGCCCCCTCGCGGCTCATCGCAAAGAGCTTGCCGCCCTCGACGGCCGGCGTGGCCCGCGGCCCCTTGTATGCATCGCCGCCCCCCTCGGCCGGGTGCCCCTGGTTCCACAGGAGCGCCCCCGACGCCGCGTCGAAGCAGTACACGCGGTCCTGCCCGTTGCTGTTGCCGGTGGCGTAGACCTTGCCGCCCGCGATGACCGGCGAGGCATAGCCCTCCCCGATGGAGGCGCGCCAGGCCACCTTCGCCCCGCCCTCCAACGCCTTCGGGTTCCAGCCGCCCTCATCCGACATGCCGTTGCGGTTGGGTCCCCGCCACTGCGGCCAGTCGCCCGCCAGGGCGGACGCCGCCAAGAGCGACGCCGTTACCGAACCCGCGATGACCTGTGTGTAGCCCCGATGTGTCTGCATATCGTGAACCTCGCTCCCGGCGCCCCTGCGCGGCCGCCACTGTATAGGGAGGCGCGACCCGACTTCAAGACTCACCGGCCTTGAAATCGGGGGGCCATCCGGATAGCCTGCGGCCAGACATGGGGAGGAATGAATGAACACGGACCAAGTTCTGGCCGTCCTGGAGCAGTCCGGGGCGCTGCTCACCGGCCACTTTGAACTCCGATCAGGGCTGCACAGCAACCGCTTCTTCCAGTGCGCCAACGTGCTGCGGTATCCGCGGCGGGCCGCGCTGCTCTGCGACGAGCTGGTCCGCAAGTACCGCGCGGGCGCAGGGGCGGGCGCCGCGGTCGACAGCGTGATTGCGCCGGCCATGGGGGGCCTCGCCGTCGGCCACGAGGTCGCCCGGGCGCTGGATGTGAAGTCGATCTTCGCCGAGAAGCAGGACGGGCGGCTGGTCCTGCGGCGCTTCACGATTGAGCCGGGCGAACGCTTTATCGTGGCGGAGGATGTCATCACCCGGGGCGGCCGCGTGCAGGAGACCCTCGACATCGTGCGCGGCTGCGGCGGCGTGGTGGTGGCGATCCTCTGCCTCGTCGATCGCAGCGCGGGCCAGGCGCGGTTTGATGCGCCGATGGTCAGCCTGATGGAGTTGGCGCCGGTGACCTACGATCCAAAGAAGTGCCCGCTGTGCGACCAGGGGCTGCCGCTGGTACACCCGGGGTCATGATGTGATCAACCAACGGCAGGCGCGGGATGAAGACGGCGTGCGCGGCATGGGCGCGATGCTCATCGCCGGGATTGCGCTGACCGGTGCGCTGTTCGTTGCCAACCTCCTGCTGGGCGACGTCAACCAGGACGAGGGGTGGTACCTCTACGCCGCGCGGCTGGTGTCGCAGGGCCGCCTGCCTTACGTCGACTTCGCCAGCACCCAGGGGCCCGTCATGCCCTTCGTCTACGCGGCCGCCATGCCGCTGGTCGACCGCTGGGGGGTGGCGGGCGGGCGGGTGTTCACCGCGCTTCTCGGCCTGCTGGCCACCGCCGGGTCCGTCGTGCTGGCCGCGCGCCTGACGCCGCGGCCCTGGCGCACTGCGGCGGCGGCCCTGGCCCTGGCGTTCGCCGGCGTGAACGTGTACCAGACGTACTTCCTCGCTGTCGTGAAGACCTACGCGCTGACGGCCGCCCTGCTGACCGGCGGCTACCTGCTGCTCAGCTCCGCGCGCGGGCGGGGCGGGGCGGCGCGGGCCTTCGCGGCCGGCGCGCTCATGGCGCTGGCCGCGGGGACGCGGCTGTCGGCGGCGTTTGCTCTGCCGGCTCCGTTCCTCTGGCTGGCGTGGCGGGCGCGCCGCAGGGACGCCGGCGCCGGCGGAGGCGTCGACCTGCGCTGGCTGGCCTTCGGCGGCGGGGCGGCGTTGACCGCCGCGGCCGTGTTCGGTCCGTTTGCCTTCACGGCGCCGCGGGCGCTGTGGTTTGCGCTGGTGGAGTACCACACCGGCCGCGAGGTCGGGGGCGTTGCCGCGCGCCTGGCGTACAAGGCGGGCTTTGTGTCGCGCTGCGTGGCGGCGTATGGGGCGGCGGCCGCGGCGGCCGCGGCGGCCGCGCTGTATGCCTGGCTGCAGCCGGGCGGTCGGAAGAACGGAGGGCCGGCGACCGGCGCGGAGCCGGGGTTTGAAGGCGCGGTGTGGGGCAGCGTCGGGCTGGTGACGGTCATCCATGCGCTGGCGCCGTTTCCCTATGACGACTATCAGGTGTTTGTCTATCCGCTGCTGGCCGCGGCGCTGGCGGCGCGGGTGGTGCGACTGGCGGCAGCCGGGGGCGGGCGGCGCGTGCAGTGGGCCGTGGGGGCCGCGGGGGCGGCGTGCGTGCTGGCGGCCGGGGCGTCGCCGATGGCCTGGCAGTGGGCCATTGGGGAGCGGGACCGGATCTGGTGGCCGCTGCGGGAGCAGTCGCCGCTGGCGCGGCTGCAGGAAGCCGGGCGGTGGGTGCGGGAGGCGGCGGACGAGCGGGGGGGCGGCGGGCTGTTGACGCAGGACACGTACTTGGCGGTCGAGGCTGGCCTCGCGGTGCCCGAAGGCATGGAGCTGGGGCCCTTCTGCTACTTCCCAGACTGGACGGACGAGAAGGCGCGCGCCTGCCACGTGCTGAACCGCAAACTGATGGCGCTGGCGCTGGCGCAGTCAGACGCGCCGGTGGCCGCGTTCAGCGGCTATGGCCTGGCGATCCGCTGCCCGGAGGTGACCGCCCTGCCGCCGGAGGAGCAGGCCGCACTGTGGGCCGCCGTACGGCAGCGTTACACCGAGGCGCGGGAGGTCGACCACTTCGGCCAGGCGTCGACAAAGCTGGTGATCCTGACCCCTAAGTGAGGGTTTGATTCGGACTGGCCCTGTGCACCATCGTTTGCTAGGGTCTCCCACCATGAGAACCTGTGACCTTCTCTTTGGGCGGGCATCCTTTGCGGCCGGAGTGGCTTTGACGCTGGCGGCCACCGTGGCGCAGGGCCAGATGGTTCGCGTTCAGGCGCAGCGGGAGGTGGAGCCACCGGACTACTCCACGTTCCGCCTCGGGCCTTTGTACTCCTCCATGTCCTGGGAAGAGACCGTGGGGTATCGCTACACGACCAGTTCGGGGTCGGGCACCGACTACCTCGTGAGCAATGACCGCGGCGAGATCAAGGAGGACGGCAGCGATTTTCCGATCATCTCCAGCCTGACCTTCCGGAACTACCTCATGCTGAGCCGCTACGCCGACGTCGATGCGTCGTTCACGGTCAGCTACCTCTACTTCCCCATGAATACCTCGGACGACGAATTCCGCTTCGACATGGCGGGGGAAGGCGTCTACGGCACAGTGTCCAGCGAGTTCCGCATTTCGCCGTATCTGTACGCTTCCGTCTACGACTCACTCATCTACCGCACGGACTACGTGGACACGCGCGGCAAGTCGGACAACTACGGCGGCAATGACTACGAGTACCTGAACAACACCGTCGGGGGCCGGCTCAACTGGCTGATGACGCCGGACGACACGTTAACGCTCTCGCTGAGCCGTGCGGACTGGTGGTCGATGGATAACTCGTACGACGATCAGGAGCGTACCGAGTACAGCGAGGGCCTGACCTACACCCACGCGCTGGAGGAAGGGATCAACGTCGGAGCCGAGTCCATCTTTACCCAGTATCTCTACAAGGACGACACACGGCCCGACACGGCTCAGGAAGACTACCGGCTGTTCTCCCGCATCGAACCCGGGGCGGGACCCGCCTGGATGGAGCGCTCGTCCCTGTCTGCCTATGTGGGTTACTCCCGGGGCTACGATACGTCACGCCCCGACGTTGCGTCCGGCGCGAGCACAACCAATGTGGTATATGAGAGTTCGGTGGATGAATCGACCATGACCGGCGGCGTCACCCTGGAAACCCATCTTCGCCAGGATCTCACGCATCGCCTGAGCTACGACCACGGCCTGCGGGACGGGTTCAACAGTGCGTTCGAGCAGACGGACACCGTGGCCTACGCCCTGACGTGGAAGGGCGAGCTCACAACGGTCCAGTTCCGATCGACGTATGAGCGTGTGAACCCAAGCTCCGACGCCGAGACCGATTACAGCGACTGGGCCAACGGGGTCACGTGGATGCGCGAGCTCACAAAGCGCATGACCCTCACGCTCGGATCGACGTATTGGATACGCACCAACGACGTCACCGGCAATGAAGTTGGCCTTCCGGCCGAGGACACCAACGATTATGACACCTGGGTGTCGCGCATCTCCACCGCTTACGAGTTAACCGAACGCACCACGTTCACCACGGCGTACTCGTACGCCGAGCGCTTCAGCGATGCCGAGGATCTGGCCTACTCGCGACACACCGTTGAGGCGTATCTGACCTACCGGCGTCAGTTCTGAAACGAGGCCTGCGGTTGAGACGATGAACCAGTCGCGGAAGATCGTTCTGGCGGCGGCCCTGTTGCTCTACGCAGCATGGCTGGTGCGGCATCTCGGGCTCATCGTGGCCGACGACACCGGCCTGATCCTGTGCTGCCTCGCGAACCTTTTCGCCGTCATCATCCTTCTGCGCCGGAAAGATCCCGATGCCCAGGTCCATGAAATGCAGGGACGGCGGGCCGCAAGCCTAGGCGTCGCCGGAGCGGTCGCCGCGCTCATCGGCCTGATTGCACCGGTGAGGCAGCTCGAGTGGCTGGGGCTGCTGGCCATGTTGTACGCGTGTCTGCGGTGGGCGTTGCCCTCCCGGCACGAGCGGGACCTCCGCTGGGCGCTCCTGCTGCTGTACTGGGCCAACCCGCTGCCGACGGCTGTCATCGGGCGGGTGCAGCTCCTGCTTCAGTGGCTGTCCGTGGCGGGCTCGGAATGGTTTCTCCACGCCATGAACGTGCGGATGTGGGCAGATGGCTTCGTCCTCCGCGCCGGCTACGGGACGTTCGCCGTTCCCGACGCCTGCAGCGGCCTCCGCGCGGCCTCCACCGTCTTTGTCTCCGTTCTGGGCGTCAGCGTGCTGTTGCGATTCCGGTGGTGGGAAGCCCTGTCCTTCCTCCTGCTGGGACTTGCCCAAGTGGTCGCCCTGAACATCGTTCGCATCAGCTTCATGGTCAAGTGGGCGCCGCGCATGCCGCCCGAGTGGTCGCAGAATTTTCTCCACGACACGCTGGGCATCTTCCTCCTGATCGCGGTGTTCCTCATCCAGGCCGAGGCCTCCTGGTGGAAGGCCTGGCGAACCCGCCGGCGGGTTCGCCGCGAGGGGATCCTCCGGGGCGATTTTGACGGCCCCGAGCGGGCGACCATTCTGCCGGCGGCGTGGCGGCACCTGGTGAAGTGGTGGCTGCCGGCGGCGGCGGTGGTACTGGTCGTGCTGGGCGTGGCCTTCGCCGTGTACAAGCACCGGCCGGCACACCGGGCGGCCATGATCTCGGATATCGTTGACGTGCTGGCCGAATCCGACCCGGAGGTCGCCGGGCGCGCCGTCGATGCGGCGCTGAAGCTGACCCCGGACGATGCGGGGCTGACGGAAAAGAAGGGGATCCTCCTTGCCCGCCGCGGCAAGTATGCGGAGTCGCTGGACGTCCTCGGGCGGCTGGAATCGCCCTCCCTGACCGCCAGCATCATGAAGAGCTGGGCGCTGATGGCGATGAAGCGGCCGGACGAGGCCGCGGCGGTCGTTGCGGCCTTGCCCCCCTCCGCCCAGGAGCTTCCGGGTGTGGCGATGGTCAAGGCCGAGTTCGCGGCGACCCGGGGTGACCCTGTGGCCACCGCGGCCGAGCTGCGAAAAGTCGGCCGGCTTCTTCCGCTGCAGCCGCGGGTTCGCGCGCTGTTCCCCTACCTGGCCGCCCACGAGCAGTGGGACACCATTGTGGCAACTGACGCTCACGGGCCTTATCCCGACGCCACCACGGCGCTGATCGGCCTGCATGCCTGTATTCGCGTCAACGACATGGCTGCCGCGGGCGGTGTGATGCGCAGGGCCGTCGAACGGTGGCCCGAGGATGTGCGATTCCTCGGACACTACTTCCTCCTGGCGCTGGACCGGCCCGGGGGCGAATGGGAGGGCCCTCTGGAGCGGAATCTTGTCCTTAACTTGCGCCTGCTCCAGGTGGACGCCCTGGCGACGCACCTCGCCGACGCCTTCAAGCTGGGACGCCCCGACCTGGCCTGGATGGTCTTCCGGCGGCTCCAGGAAATCGACCCGCGGGACCCGTCTCTGGACCTGGCGCTGGCCGAGTTCGGGCCGGCCTGGCTGGCCTTTCGGAAGCACGACATCGCCCTGCAGGACCGCGACCCGACCGCGCGGATCGATCTGCTGCCCATGTATCGCTGGAGCCACGGGATCAAGGCGTTCCAGGGGTTCTGGCGCCATGTGCCCGCCGTGGAGGAGATCGCGAAGGGCGATGTCCGAACGCTGCGGCGGAAGCATACGGATGCCGGCCTGACCGAACTGCTCCGACGCGAATCCGCGGGAGAGCTGACCGAGCGCCTGGAGTTCATGCTCCCCGGCGTTCTGGCGTCGGCCGGGCGCTACCCGGAGGCCCATGAGCGTCTCGATGCGCTGGCAAAGAGATACCCCGATCGCCGGGCGCAGATCGTCCTGCAAGGCGCGTTTCTGCGCCACGCTCAGGGCAAATGGCAGGAGGCCTATGAGCAACTCTTGACGTATGAGTCCCTGGTGCCGCTGGGTGATCTGCGGGTGGCCATGCTGAAGGTCAATACGCTCATGAACCTCGGGCTTGGCGTCTATGCGCTGGATGAAATCGCCGCCCTGCGCAGCCGCTTTCCTGAGTCGTTGAATCTTGACCGCGCCGAGTCGGCGATCTGGGATGTGTTCGGCTTCAAGGAAGACGCCCTGTTCATCCTCAACCGGGCGGGCCTGGATCTGCGGTCCGTTGCGGCCGTCCAACTGCTTTACGACACGGGCCGCATCCGTCTGGCCGAGCAGATGACCTCCGTTCACGGCGTCCGGATCGAGAGCGTCCGCCCGACAACCGTCCAGCCGTACGTTCTCCCCGCGGCCGAGCTCTCCATTGCCCGCAGATGGGAGAAGCCGCTTTCCGATCAGGCACTGGACCTGGAAGCGGCGCAGCACGAGGAAAAGGCCAAAGGGGCGTTCAGCCCGTTTGTACGCGACCTTGAGCAGCTCGAGGCGCAATGGCGCCGCGCCCGCGGAGCGAACGAGACGTCAAATCCTGACCGGTGGGTGGCGGTCGGCCGCACCCCCCAGGAGCGCGCCGCGGCCCTGAAGCAGCTGGTCATGCTGCTGGCAAGGCAGGAGCGATCTGAGGAGGCGCTGCGCGTCTGCCGGCGGGCGATCGAGCTCACCCCGCACTCCGTCATACTCAGACGGATGCTTCTGGCGCTGACCCAGGGCGCCCCAGCCGATGTTGCCGAGGCCAGAGCCCGCTTTCCTCTGGACCCCGAGATCTGGCTGGCCGACCTGGTGGTGAGAACTCGCGATAACCCGACAAATGACTGGGTGAAAGCTGTTGTCTCCGAGGCCGATACCATCGGCAGGTTCTCTCCCGGGACACTGGTGCGCGCGGGGGATTTTCTCCTCCGCAAGGGCCAGCCCAAGCCGGCATCCGTTCTGGCCCGGGCCGCCATTCGGCGCGGGCAGGGCCTGCTGGCCGCTGACGTGCTGGGGCTTTCGTGCGCGCTTATCCAGCGCGACCTGCCGTGGGCGGTTGAATGCGCGCTGGGCGGAATCGAACATGCGGTCGACGAGGTTCCGTTCTACAAGGCACTGGTGCTCATCAAATCGGATGAAGAGGCGCCTGACGCGGACATGGTGCGCGCGCTCGAATACCTGCGGGAACACGCTCCGAAGGAGGGTCGTTGGAGCGAGCGTTTGGCCCAGACCTACTTCGAACGCGGCGATGCTCGCCGCGCAATGGCCATCTTCTCTGAAGTTCTGTCCGATGATTTCAAGGGGGCACGGGTGCAATCGCTTCTCATGGCATCGGAAGCGGCTCGATTGCAGGGCGATACATCGAACGCGATCAGCATTCTTGACTCCGCTCATGCCCTCTATCCCGACCGGGTCAGCATCCTCAACAACTTGGTCTACAGCCTGGCCCAGAATCCTGCCACGGTCCCAAGGGCGACCAAACTCCTTCCCCGGCTTCTGGAATTGTCCGGTGAGTCGTTTGCCGTACTGGATACTGCGGCGACGGTTCACCTAAAGGCCGGGGATATCAAGACGGCGGACCAGTACATGCAGAAGGCGCTTAAGTCGCTCAACAGCAAGGACTATGGTGCTGCTGAAACCCGGCTCAGCGCGGCGGAGATCGACTATCGGATGGGACGCTTTGACGACGCCCGTAGTCAGTTGAAGATCATCCAGTCTGCGCCGGAGCTCTCCTCGTCGGTGGAATCGGGCGTACGGGACTTACTGCTCAAGCTCAACAGTGGCCGGTAGGGTACCTCTCTCAGGGGGGGCACAAAAGGGATGCCCCAGCAACTCCACATTATCAATTCTTCGCACTGAAGCTGCTTCCTCC
>CAZJBP010000139.1:0-9740 GCA_964544115.1 uncultured Victivallales bacterium
ATAGACATCCCCAGGCCGTCGGCTCCAGCGATTTTTTTCTGACGCGTCGCCCCCCTCTCTACACCGATGCAGGGGATGGTCTCCCTGTGCCGCGGCCGGGAATGCCTTGCCAACCCTTTGTCCCTCGGTCCACAATCAGGCCATCAACGAGGGGGCGTGCCATGCTCAAGCGCATCGACCTGTCGCAGAGGGTTGAAAAGAACGTCTTCAAGACCGAGGAGGAGGCCCTCGGCGCGCGGCTTGCGCACCTGCAGCGCGACCTGGTGGATCGTCAGGTGCCGGTGATGGTTGTGTTCGAAGGGTGGGACGCGGCCGGGAAGGGGCGCCTGATCAACCACCTGATCAACCCGCTGGACCCGCGCGGCTTTCACGTCTACACCACGCGCACGCCCTCCGAGGAGGAGCGCCTGCGGCCCTTCCTGTGGCGATTCTGGAACCGCACCCCGGCGCGCGGTCAGATCGTGGTCTTCGACCGCAGTTGGTACCGTCGGGTGCTGATCGAGCGGGTGGCGCAGGAGGGAGAGAGCCCGGACCTGGCCTCGGAGCTCCGCGATATTTCGGCCTTCGAGCGGCAGTTGACGGATGACGGGTGCGTAATCGTGAAGCTGTTTCTGCACATCTCCAAGCGGGAGCAGAAGAGAAGGTTGCTGAAGCTCGAGGGCGATCCGTCGACGGCCTGGCGCGTGACGAAGGACGACTGGCGCCGCCACCGGCGGTACGCGGCACACCGGGCGGCGGCGGCGGAGGTCATCGCGCGGACCGGCACGGCCGCGGCTCCGTGGACCGTGGTCGAGGCGGAGGACTGGCGGTTTGCGGCGCTGAAAACGCTCAGGACGGTGGTGGCCGCGCTGGAGTCCGCCGTTCGTTCCCCGCGCCCGCCGCCGGCGACGAGCGCGGGCGGGGACGCGCCGAAGAAGCGCGCGCGGGGCTCCATCCTGCGCTCCGCCGACCTCAGCGCGACCGTGTCCGACGAGACCTACCAGCGGCGCCTGGACCGGCTTCAGGACCGGCTGCGCGGCTTGCACCACGAACTGTACGCGCGGCGGATTCCGGCGGTGATCGTGTTCGAGGGCTGGGATGCGGCCGGAAAGGGAGGCACCATCCGGCGGCTCACTCGCAACCTGGACCCGCGCGGATATGAGGTGGCGCCGATTTCCGCGCCCACGGAGACGGAGAAGGCGCACCACTATCTCCGGCGGTTCTGGGCCCGGATGCCCAAGGGCGGCCACATCACGATCTTCGACCGGTCGTGGTACGGCCGCGTGATGGTCTAGCGTGTGGAGGGGTTCTGCACGCCGGCGGAATGGCGGCGCGCGTACCGTGAGATCGACGAGATGGAGGCGCACCTCGTGGCGTCCGGGGCGGTGCTGCTGAAGTTCTGGCTGCATCTGGACCGCGACGAGCAACTGCGGCGGTTCCGCGCGCGGCAGAGCGATCCCGAGAAGCGGTGGAAGATCACCGCCGAGGACTGGCGCAACCGCAGGAAGTGGGCGCGCTACGAGGCGGCCGTGGAGCAGATGCTGCTGCGGACCAGCCCGCCGTGCGCGCCATGGACGGTGGTCGAAAGCAACTGCAAGCAGTTCGCCCGGCTGAAGGTGCTTGAGGCGACCGCCCTCGCCATGGCGCGCGCGGTGAAGTAGCGCCGGCGAGTAGCGGTCGGCGGGAGGGCCTTGGCGCGCTATCGGACCCCGACCGGTTCGCCGGGCGGCGACGTCGCGTCATGGGGCTGGGCCGCATTCTCCGCAAACCGGCCGGTGCGGAGGAACCGCAGCGTCAGCGCGATCACGTCGCGATCCCGCATGAGAAAAGGGTGCGAGCAGGGGACGGTCACGAAATCGATCATGCCGGGCAGCTTGGCGCGCTCGACCGATACCTTGCCGTCGTCGCGTCCCGGGATCAGCGAGGACAGGATCCAGTTGATCGAGTGCGTGCCCGCGATCACGCCGAACTCGATGTTGGGCGGCGGCAGCGTCATGGGCGCGGACGCGCCGTCCGTCCCGAGCTGATCTCCGGCCGGCCCGTTCAGGGCCCTGAAGGCCGCCGTGGTGCCAAGGCGATCAACCACTTCGCTGCCCTGGTTGGGTGGGCCGAGCATGACCGCGCGCCCCGGCACGGGCAGCCGGTGACGGGCCAGGTACTGGCGCAGGACGATGCCGCCGAGCGAATGGGTGACGAAATCGATGCGCGTGGCGCCGTTGGAGACGGCAGCATCGACGGCAGGGGCCAGGTGCTCAGCGGCCAACTCCTCGACGGTCTTGTCGGTCGACGGGTAGCCGACAACCGTGGTCCGATAGCCGGCCGCTTCCAGGGCGGCTTTCATCCGGTGCATGCTTCTTCCCGAGCGGGCCAGGCCGGGCAGCAGGATGGCGTGAGGCGTGCCGTTCGTCCCGGAATCCGCGAGGGCGGCGCATGCGACCCCCGCGCCGGCTAGTGCCGCGAACAGGAAGAACATCAGCTTTGACCGCATGGCGACAGCATCCCACCCGCCCCGCCCCCGTGTCAATCGGCGGACGCGTCCGCAGGGGGCGCATCTTCGAGCCCATCTTCGAGCCGTCGAGCTGCCGGGGGATGTGTCGCGGATCGGGTCGAAACTCGGACGCATGATATCGGCCCGTCTGCCGCGTTGCCTTCGGGGGCGCAGACGGGAAGTCTGGCGCCCCCTCGTCGCCTTGCATCCGGACCGATCTCCCGCGTCCGGTTTCGAGCGACGGGTACGCCGCAACCCGATCCGCGCCACGTTCGCCACCGCCCCGGCCCTGCGGGCGGGGCGGTAAAGGGAGGGCGTGTCCGCTTGTTTCGGCCCCCCTCCCGCAGCCCTTTGTGCCTGGGGTTGCGGGGACATAGGCGTGCGGCCACCCAGCGTGCACCGAAACGGAGGTGCGCCCATCCGCAGGTGACTTCTGCTTGCGGGCGCCTGTGGCGGGGGGTAGCTTGCGCGCATGGCGGGTTCGAGGCAAATCCGGGTGCTCACGACGCACGTGGTCAACAAGATCGCGGCGGGCGAGGTCGTGGACCGGCCGGCATCGGTGGTGAAGGAGCTGATGGAGAACGCGCTGGATGCCGGCGCGACGCAGATCGATGTCGACATCGCCGCAGGGGGGCGCAAGCTGGTGGCCGTGGGCGATAACGGCTGCGGCATGGGCCGCGACGACGCGGTGCTATCGATCGAACGCCACGCGACCAGCAAGATCCACGACGTCGACGACATTGAACGGATCGGCACGCTGGGCTTCCGGGGCGAGGCGCTGGCCGCGATCGCGTCGGTGTCCCGCTTCCGCCTCCAGACCTGCGCCGCCGGGGCCGAAGCGGGCACGGAGCTGGTGATCGCCGGCGGGACGATCCAGGACGTGCGCGAGGCGGGCTTCCCCGCCGGCACGCGGATCGAGGTCCGGGACCTGTTCTTCAACGTGCCCGCCCGCCGCAAGTTCCTGCGATCATACCCGACCGAGCTGGGGCACGTTCGGACCTGTTTCATCACCCTGGCCCTGGCCCGACCCGACGCGGGCATGTCCCTGACTGTCGATGGCAGCACGACGTACCGCCTGCCCGCGGGCGGCACGCTCCTGGATCGCATTCGCGAGCTCTTCGGGCAGGAGTTTTCCCGGTCGCTGCGCCCGCTTGCCGTCCGGGGCGGGGAGGTGGACGTGGCGGGGCTGGTGAGCGCCCCGCAACTGAGCCGGGCCGACCGCGCCGAGCAGTACTTCTTCATCAACGGCCGCGCCACGAGCGCCCCGATTCTCAACCACGCCGTGCGCGAGGCCTACCGCGCGGTGCTGGCGGAAGAGCGCCACCCGTGCGTCTTCCTGCACATGAGCATGGATCCCGAGCTGGTCGACGTGAATGTGCACCCGACCAAGCGCGAGGTGCGGTTCCGGCATCCGTCGACCGTGCGGGATGCGGTGATTGCCGCGATCCGCGATGCGGTGGCACTGCCCGCCATGAGGATCGAGCCAGCCGGCGCGCCGACGCCGCCCGTTGGGGGCGGCGAGGTGCCGCGGGAGGAGGTCCAGCTGGCGATCGAGAACCTGACGCCGGCCCGCACGTTCCGATATCCGCGCATGGGCATGGCGGGTGGGGGGGCGGCCGCACCCGCGGCGACGGCTTCGCCTTCGCCCGCTCCGAGCGCCCCCGGCGCGGAGGCGCAGCCGGACGAACCCGGCGTGCAGGCGCCCTGGTCGTGGTGTCGGGTGCTGGGGCAGGTGGGCGGGCTGTACGTGGTCATGGAAACCGAGGACGGGATGGTGCTGATGGACCCGAAGGCTGCCCACGAGCGGGTGCTGTTCGACCGGCTCATGCGGCAGGTCGAGGCTGGCGACGTGGCGGTGCAGGCGCTGCTCATTCCCGAGACGGTGGAGCTGACGCCGAAGGACGCGGCGCGGCTGAGGCGCTGCCTGCGCATCCTGCGCGGCATGGGGTTCGGGGTGTCCGACTTCGGCGGCAACAGCTTCGTCGTGGACGCCGTTCCCGCCTGCCTGACCGGCGCGGCCGCGCGCGACCTGCTGCAGGAGGTCCCCCATGCGCTGGAGCAGGCCGGGCGCTCGGCGCGGGCCCACTGGCAGGAGGAGCTGATCGCCCAGACCGCCTGCCGCGCCGCGGTAGGGGCGCGCCGCAGCCTGACGCTGGGGGAAATCGAGCGGCTGGTCGTTGACCTCGCCCGCACGCAGATGCCGTACACCAGCCCGCGCGGCCGCCCGACGCTGATCTTCACATCCCTGACGGAGCTTAACCGCAAGTTCGGCCGGACCTGAAGCGCTGGAAGACGGCTAGATCCTTGACTTCGTTCGAGATGACCAGGGCCACCGCACCCGCCGTCGTCAGGAATCGCGGTTCATAGCGGCTCGCCGGTGTAAACGTGAATCGTGGGGTGGGTGGGCAGAAGCGGCGCTACAAAGCGCCTCAGGTCCGACAGTCGCAGGTCGGGATCGGCAAAGACCAGAACCACCGGCAGGCCGTCGTTAGCCTTCAGGTGCGCCAGCACCGCCTCGGGCGAATCCAACGGTGTGGAGGCGACCTTCAGGTCCGGTTGCAGCTTGTCCTGCGTCCAGACCTGCTCGATGGCTGTGACCACGGCGTCCACCTTGCCGGCGTTCTGCCGGAGCCTCAGCTCCCATGGCTGCGCGATGCGGGCCTCGCGGCGGCGGAACTGCTCGTTGGGGATGAAGGCCCGGTAGTAGAGCCGGCCGGCCGGCGGCGGTTCCACGCGGATGCCGGTTTCCGTCTCGATCGATGACAAGACCTGGCACAGAGCCCGGGCAGAGCCGACGGTCAGTGCCCCATCCATGTCGACCGTGACGAACGGATCCTGCCCGGCGGACACAATCTTCGTCAGGGCCTCCAGGACGGCGTTCAGCCCGGCCTGCCGGCAAAGTGAGTTGGTCCCCGCCGTCAGTGTCATCTGCACGTCCGCCAGGCCCACGGCACCGGTGGAGACCGCCGTTTGCGCCTGCAGGGCCATCTCGACCACGCGCGTGCGCCCGTCCGCAAATTCCGGCGTCAGCCGCACGGAGACCGGCGTGCCGCTGGTGGCCGTCCAGTCGGGGCCGACGCACTGGTTGTCATAGACCTCGCCCTGGACGGCCTGCCGCGGAACGTCCAGGATCGTCTCCTGCTCGTTGTAGTTGCACGCGATCGAGCGGGGGTCGCGGAGGTCGGCAGCCAGCGCCCGGGATCCAGGATGACTGGGGTCGTCGACGGGGAGGGACCCCGCAAAGACGAATCCCGTATCCCGCAGCGGCTTCTGGGTGCGCTTGTCCAGGATCAGGCCAGCCGCGTGGGCCGTGCAGTTTGAACCGGCCGCATTGCGGAAGCTGAAGGTCATTCGCACGCGCTCTCCCTTCGGCCAGAAGCGCAGCTTCGCGGGGTCATAGGGCTCGCCCGCGCGCAGGCCGATGAACTCCAAGGCCTTCCGCACGTCTCCGGGAGCGGCGTCGGACACCGCCAGCGCCTCGTAGGCATGTCCGCTCTCCCGGCCGATGAGGAAGAACTCCGCCGTCTCGCCGGCCTTCACCCCCGTGGACTCGGCGTCGAGCGTCACCGTCCGCGCCCGGCGATCCGCGACCAGCCCTGGTCGCACCCAGACATCCGCATTGTTGGTGTAGGCCGCCAGGTTGGCCGCGTAGGCGGCCTCGATCCGGGCCTTGGTTGCGGCCGCAGGATCGGCTGCTCCGGCCGTGGAGGTTTCCGCTGTGGCGCAGAGCGCGGCGGCCCCTGCCCAGGCGCACACGAAACCGAAACAGAACAGACGAACGACGCGAGCCGGCATGAGCCCCCCCCTTTAGCGGAACGTCTGCGACAACGATGCCGGCGCGCTAGATTCCGCGGATGCTGACGTTGATGTTCCCGCTGGCCTTGTTGAGGTCGACCTTTTCCGTCGCCTGCCCATCCGTCTTGAAGGTTGGCAGGTAGCGGTAGTAGACCTCAAGCATCAGCGTGCAGAGCATGGTGTCCATGACGCGGCCATTGCCGCCGGTGTGCTCGCTCTTGGAGGGCGAGTCCCAGAAACCGATCGCGTGCGGAACGTTCTTGTGGTCGACGTAGCCGCTCTTGTCCTTGTCGATCACCTGCTGGTTCTTGACCAGCGTCGGGGAGAACAGCTTGTTCCAGACGTTCCACGAGTCGCCGCCGTACTGGAAGCGAGCCTGCGTGATGTAGTACCAGAAGTACAGCGGCGAGCCGCCGAAGGGTTTCGCCCAGTCGAACGTCGCATTCGACAGCCCTGCGATGCCGCCGTTGAACTCCTTGCTCTTGGTGTCGCCCAGGAACTGCAGGCACAGCACGCCGGCGCCGCTGAGGCCCGTGCCGCCGCCGCCCGGTTCGGTGTAGCCGAACCCGCCGTAGCCGTCCCTCTCGCCGTAGTTCTTGCGCACGCCGTCGATGGCCTTGGTCATGCAGGCATCCAGCCCTTCGTTGGAGAGGCCCGCCACCTTGGCGGCCTTAAGGGCCTGGACGCACCAGCTCGTGTAAGTCGTGTCGTTGCGGGTGTCGCTCGGCCCCACCAGGTTGTAGTTGAACCCGCCGACCGCGTTCTGGCCCTTGATCACGACGGCAATCGCCTTCTCGGCGGCGTACTTCAGCTCGGGCACCTTGGTCATGCCGTAGGCTTCGGACAGCGCATAGGCGCCGATCGGCTGGGTGTAATCGTTGCCGTCGCGACCGGTAAACCGTCCGTTCGCCTCCTGGCTGGCCACGAGGAACCGGAGCGCGCGCTCGACCGTCACCCCGAACTCCTCCGAGGCCGGCGTGTCGCCGTGCGCCAGGTAGGTCAGAATCGCCAGCGAGGTCATGGCGGGCTTGGTCTGCGGCCAAGACCCGTCCGTTGACTGCTGCATCTTGAGCCATCGCAGGGCCCGCATCACGGCCACGTCCGTGAAGCTGGCGCCGTTCGAGGCCAGCGCGGCGCCGATGCTGCCGGGGTTGCGTCCTGCGAAAACTCCACGCAGGATAACGGGGCTCTTGGTGATGGCCACGGCATCGACGGTGGCCGGCTGCGGGCTGAAGTCCGTGGGCGGTGTCGGGGAAGGCACGTCGGAGACCACGTTCTGCGTGAAATCCACCTCCACCGGATCCGGCAGGTCCTGTTGGACCTCTTCGATGGGCTTGATCTCGTCCAGAGGCGGCGGCGCCTCGGTCTCCTTGATTTGCACGGCCACGCTGCGCGAGGCCGGGCCCGACATGGCGCCGAACACGACCAGCATGATGACGGCAAGCGTGGGCACGACGATTGCCGCTACGGGCGAGGCAAAACGCTGACACTCCACCACGGCCCACTTGTAATCGCCGCTGTCCTTGGGCTGCTTCAGGCCGAAGCGGATCTTAGCGATGCGCTCGCGGAGTGAAAGTTTGTCAAAAAGGCTCATCAGCGCCCGCGCCGGGTTCAGGCCGGTAGGCTGGGTTTCCCCGGGAAGAGGCTCGTTGTTCAACTCGTTGCTCATCGTCTTGGACTCCTCCACCTGCGAATACGGCGCGTCTAACCCTCATTGGGAGAACGCGCTTTCCGCCCTTATAACGCCCGGCGGGCGTTGATTATTAGCGTATTTCTGTCCTCAATGTCCTTGAAGGGGGACTGTGGGGCTGATAGTGTCGCGGGCTTCGCGACAGAAGCGATGGACGGCGGATGACGGATCAACCAGGCACGAAGAGAGCTGACGGAATCGGCGCAGGTGGTTCCCCGTCGGGGGCGGAGCGGCACATGGCATACCAAAAGATAGTGGTTCCCGAGGGCGGCAACGGCATCCGGATGGGGGCGGGCGGCCATCTGGAGGTTCCCGACCGGCCGATCATTCCGTTTATCGAGGGCGACGGCATTGGGCCCGACATCACGCGGGCGGCCATGACGGTCTGGAACGCGGCCGTTGAGGCGGCGTACGGCGGGCGGCGGCAGATCCGCTGGATGGAGGTCTATTCCGGCGAGAAGGCGGTAAAGGTCTACGGCGACGGCGTGTGGCTGCCTCCGGAGACGCTTCAGGCCATTGCGGCGTACCGGGTGGCCATTAAGGGGCCGCTGTCCACCCCCGTCGGCGGGGGGATCCGATCGCTGAATGTGGCTCTGCGGCAGGAACTTGACCTTTACGTGTGCCTGCGTCCCGTGCGCTGGTTTCAGGGGGTGCCATCGCCCGTCAAGAGGCCCGAACTGACCGATATGGTCATCTTCCGGGAGAACTCCGAAGATATTTACGCCGGCATAGAGTGGGCGGCGGGGACTCCCGAGGCGAAGAAGGTCATCGCCTTCCTGCAGAACGAGATGGGTGTGAAGAAGATCCGATTTCCAAACACCAGCGGCATCGGCATCAAGCCCGTATCCCATGAAGGCACAGAGCGCCTGGTCCTGGCCGCGATCCAGTACGCCCTCGATAACGACCGCCCCTCGGTGACTCTGGTTCACAAGGGCAACATCATGAAGTTCACCGAAGGCGCCTTCCGCGACTGGGGCTATGAAACGGCCGCCCGCCATTTCGGGGCCCTGCCGTTGGACGGCGGCCCGTGGATGACGCTGCGCAATCCGCGGACGGGGCGGGACGTCGTCATCAAGGATTGCATAGCGGACGCCTTCCTGCAGCAGATTCTGACCCGGCCGGCCGACTACTCTGTCATCGCCACCCTCAACCTCAATGGCGACTACATTTCCGATGCGCTGGCGGCCTGCGTGGGGGGGATCGGGATCGCCCCCGGCGGCAACATCAATTATAAGACCGGGGCGGCCGTCTTCGAGGCCACCCACGGCACCGCTCCGAAGTACGCGGGGCAGGACAAGGTCAACCCCGGATCCCTGATTCTCTCCGGAGAGATGATGCTGCGGTACATGGGGTGGACCGAGGCGGCCGACCTGGTGCTCGAGGGTGTGAACGAGGCCATTCGCCAGGGAACGGTCACATACGACTTCGCGCGGCTCATGGAGGGCTCCCGCGAGGTGCGGTGCAGCGAGTTCGGCGGGGCCGTGGCCGCCGCGATCCGCCGGCGGGCCTGAAAATCAAAAAAAACGCTGTTGACACCGTCGGGCGTTCTGGTACCGTGAGCGGGTCTTTGTCTGGAAAAGAGCGGGCACGTAGGTCGTGTTCGCCGGTGGAAGTATAGGACAAGAGGGAACAGCAGGGCTTCTCTCCGAGTTGGTCGGACGGTGAACCGAGAGGAGAAGGGCTTTGTTGTTTTCCGGCATTTGGGATTGCCTTCGAGATTGGTTGATCCGTCGGGCCCATGTAGCTCAGTTGGTAGAGCACGTCCTTGGTAAGGACGAGGTCAGCGGT
>CAZJBP010000140.1:0-9618 GCA_964544115.1 uncultured Victivallales bacterium
ACCATGGCATCATCGGCGGATTCGGGAAGATAGGCGGCGAGCGCGTGATGCTCATCGGCCACCAGAAGGGCAAGACGGTGGAGGAGAACGTCCTGACCAACTTCGGCATGGCGAATCCCGAGGGCTACCGCAAGGCCTTGAGGTTGATGAAGCTGGCGGAAAAGTACCGGACGCCGATCCTCTGCATGATCGACACCCCCGGGGCGTACCCCGGTCTGGAAGCCGAGGCGCGCGGGCAGGCTCAGGCCATTGCGCAAAACCTTTCCGAGATGTCCAAGCTCCAGACCCCGATTGTGGTCGTTGTGACAGGCGAGGGGGGCAGCGGCGGGGCGCTGGGGATCGGGGTGGGGGACGTCGTTCTCATGCTCTCGAATTCCGTCTACTCGGTGATCTCGCCGGAGGGATGCGCGTCGATCCTGTGGCGCGACGGATCCAAGGCCCCGGAAGCGGCCGCGGCCCTCAAATTGACGGCCCAGTCCCTGCTCGATCTGGGCGTGATCGACGAAATCATTCCGGAACCCGCCGGGGGAGCGCACCGCAGTCCGATCGATACGATGGATGCGGTCAAGGAATCCATTCTCAGGAACCTGGCACGGCTGAAGAAGGTGTCCCGCAGCAAGCTGGCCGAGCGGCGGTTTGAGAAGTTTGCCAAGATTGGCCGATTCAAGTAGTCCCATTTTACGCGCAGGAGCATGAACCGAAGACGAGGAGGGTGCAGCATGGCGCCGAATTCGAACACACAGAATCCCCCGGAAGATAGCGCTTCAAAACCGGCCGGCCGGAAACGCTCGCCGCGCAAGAAGGCCGCTGCGGTTGCAGCGACTCCTGCCGCCGCCGAGACGAAGTCCGGCAACCCGCCGCCGGCGGTGAAGCGCATCCCGCTGCGCATCACCGACACCACCCTGCGCGACGCCCACCAGTCGCTCTGGGCCACCCGCATGCGCACGCGCGACATCATCGACATCATCGACGTGGTGGATCAGGCCGGCTACTACTCCCTGGAGGTGTGGGGCGGCGCGACGTTTGACGTCTGCCTGCGCTTTCTGCGCGAGAATCCGTGGGAACGCCTGCGCCAGATCAAGCAGCGCTGCAAGAAGACCCCCCTGCAGATGCTTCTGCGCGGCCAGAACATCCTGGGCTACAAGAACTACCCGGATGACCTGCTGAGCCGCTTTGTCGAACTGGCGGTCTCCAACGGCGTCGACATCTTCAGGATCTTCGATGCGCTGAACGACAACCGCAACATGGAGCAGGCCATCCGCAGCGTCAAGAAGGCCGGCGGCCACGCCCAGGGCACCCTCTGCTACACCATCAGCCCCGTCCACACGGTGGAGGAGTTCGTTCGCATCGCCAAGGAGCAGGTCGAGATCGGGGTCGACTCACTGGCGATCAAGGACATGGCCGGCATCCTCTCGCCCATCTCAGCCGAGCGCCTGATCAGCGCCCTGGTCCAGAACGTGAACGTGCCGATCCAACTGCACTCGCACTGCACCAGCGGCATGGCCACCGCCACCTATGTGGAAGGCGTGCGCGCCGGAGCCGGCGCCATCGACTGCGCCATCTCGGTGATGTCGAGCTTCTCGTCCCAGCCGCCGGTCGAGACGATGCTGGCGATCTTCGACGAGACGCCGTACCACGCCAACCTGGATCTTGAGGCTGTGCGCAAGATCTGCCAGTTCTTCGAAAAACTGGCTCCCAAGCGGCAGCTCACCCACCTCCCGCTGAACCCCATTGACCCGGATATTCTGCTGCATCACATCCCGGGCGGCATGATCTCCAACCTGCGCCAGCAGCTCGAGCAGCAGAACGCGCTCGACCGCCTGGGCGAGGTGCTGGAAGAGCTTCCGCGCGTTCGCAAGGACATGGGCTATCCGCCGCTCGTCACGCCGACCAGCCAGATCATCGGGGTGCAGGCGGTGATGAACGTGCTGTCGGGCGAGCGGTATTCGCTCGTGCCGCAGGAGACGCGGGAGTACGTCCGGGGTTACTATGGGCGTTCGCCGGCTCCCATGGATCCCGAGGTGCGCCGCAAGATCCTCGGCAAGGAGAAGCCGATCACGTGCCGCCCGGCGGACATGCTGGAGCCGATGCTGCCCAACGCCACGAAGGACGTGGATTCCAAGCTGATCCAGGCGGAGGAGGACATCATTTCCTACTGCCTGTTCCCCGAGGTGGCCCTGGGCTTCTTCAAGTGGCGCGCGCTGCCGTTCGAGGAGCGTCCCTCGCCGCCCGTGGATCTCGAACGCAAGAGGGAGGACGTGGACGACAAGCCGAAGGTCGAGCAGCCGCTCGCGCCGCCCCAGCCGTTCCTGGCCTCGCAGGACTACAAGGGCATCCACGATCTTCTTTCCCAGGTCAACCAGCTTGGGTTCTCCGAGCTGACCATCCGGCGAAACGACCTGAACCTGTCGCTCAAGACGTCCGGCGTGACGACGTCCCGGGCGGAGGGTCAGGCACCCGCGGACGCCGGCACGGCGAAGGCCGAGGCGCCCACAACGAAGGACCGTAAGGGAAGCGCGCAGCCCCCTCCGCCCGCGCCTGAACCTCAGAAGAAGAGCGACGAGGCGATGCCGGCCGAACCCGCAGCGCCCGCGCAGGGCCCCGCGATCACCGCCCCGCTGAATGGCACGTTCTACCGCTCGTCCGGCCCCGGAAAACCGAGCTTTGTCGAGGAGGGTGGCGTGGTCAAGGCCGGTGAGCCGGTCTGCATAGTCGAGGCCATGAAGCTGTTCAATCAGATCAAGGCCCAGGTGAACTGCAAGATCGTAAAATTCCTCGTTGAGCACGGCGCCGCGGTGACCAAGGGCCAGGCGCTGGCGACGTACGAAGAAGTGAAGTAGGCGGCGTGGTCCGCCCCGTCCGCCAGCCGTTGATTACCGGCGGCAGCCTGACCCGCGGCATGCTGGCGCTGGCGGGTCCGATGTTCGTCAGTGCGGTTCTTCAGAACGCCCAGAGCCTGATTGACCTGTTCTGGGTGGGGCGCCTCGGATCGGACGCGGTCGCCGCGCTGGCCGTCAGCGGCACTGCCCTCATGATGCTGTTCCCCGCGGTCATGGGCATGTCCACTGGCACGGTGGCGCTGGTATCCCGCTGCGTCGGGGGCGGGCAGACCGATGAGGCTCAACGCGTGGCGGGCCAATCCCTGCTGGCCGCCGTGGCGGCCGGCGTGGTTTCCGGGGCTTTGGGGTGGTGGGTATCGGACCCGCTCTGCCGCCTTCTCGGTGCCACGGGAGCCGTGGCCGAGTTGGCCGCCGGCTACCTGAAGGTGTCCTTCCTCGGCTGCTTCACGGTCTTTCTGCTGTTTATCGGAAACGGCATCCTGCAGGCGGCGGGCAACGCCATGGTTCCGATGTGCGCGATGCTCCTGGCGAACCTGCTGAACCTGGTGCTGGACCCTGTGCTGATCTTCGGCTTGTTCGGCCTGCCCGCCCTGGGGGTAAACGGGGCGGCGCTGGCGACCGTGCTGGCCCAGGCGGCCGCCGCGGTGTTCACGCTGAGGCGGCTGCACGCGGGCACGGAGATCCTGCGGTTGACGCGCCGGCACTGGCGCCTTGAGCTGCCGTTGCTGTGGCGGATTGTCCGCATCGGCGTTCCCAGCTCTGGACAGATGCTTTCGCGCAGTCTCATGGCGCTGGCGCTGATGCGGATCGTGGCGGGCTACGGCGTGGCGGCGATGGCGGGCTACGGCATCGGGTCGCGCTTCCACGCGTTCATGCTGATGCCGTCGTTTGCCCTCGGCAACGCGGCGGCCACCATGGTGGGGCAGAATCTCGGCGCGAAACGTCCGGATCGCGCGTGGCGGGCGTCGTGGCTGGCGCTGGCGGTGGACCTGGCCATTCTGGCGGTCTGCGCGGCCCTGCTGATCGGGTTTGCACCGCAGCTGATTCGCCTGTTTGACGACAATCCGCAGGTGGTCGCCGTCGGCACGGACTTCCTGCGCATCGTGACGGCGTTCTATCTCTTCGCGGCGATGTCCGTCGTCCTCGGGCGGGCGCTGCAGGGCGCGGGCGACACACTCACGCCGATGGTGACAACGATCCTCGGCCTGTGGGGCGTGCAGATTCCGCTGGCGCTGCTACTGCCGCGGTGGATCCACCCCGCCACCGACGGCATCTGGTACGCCACCGCGGCCGCGCTGACCGCCAACGGGCTCCTGGTCCTCGCGTGCTTCACCGCCGGCCGGTGGACGCGTCGCGTGGTCTGACGTTCCGCCGACGGGCTCCGGAGCTCCTCTGTCCGCTTCCCGCTACTCCCCGAACTTGCAGACGATGCAATGCCGGCAGCCCAGTCCGGACGGGGGGTCGAAGTGTTTTCCGCCGTGATGGCCGAGCAACGCGTTGATGCGGTTCATGGCCGCGAGCAGGCACCCCAGCGTGATGAAGCCGCCCGGCGCCAGAATCATTAGCAGCACGGGCTGGAACCTCGGGCCGATGCTCCAGCCGATCTGCTTCCAGAGGGTCAGGGTCCCGTTGCCGGCCACCTCGCGGATCGACGCCACGATCACCAGGGCGATGGTGAACCCGAGGCCCATGCCGATGCCGTCGGCCAGGGACAGCCAGGGCGAGTTGCGCGCGGCAAACGCCTCGGCCCGCCCCAGGATGATGCAGTTAACCACGATCAGGGGAATGAAGATGCCCAGGCTCTTGTGCAGGTCGTGCGCGTAAGCATTCATCGCCAGGTCCACGATGGTCACGAACGTGGCCGCGATGACGATGAAGCAGGGAATGCGAACCTTTGACGGGATGACGTTGCGCAGAAGGGAGACGGCAACATTCGAGCATACGAGCACAAACGTGGCCGCCAGACCCATGCCAAGGCCATTCTCAACGGAGGTGGTCACGGCGAGGGTGGGGCACATCCCCAGCACGACGCGGAAGACGGGGATTTCCTCCCAGAGGCCCTTGACGAACTGTTTTCCGAAACTCATGCCGTTCCTCACTGTGCAGAGCCTGGGCCGCGGATCTCGTCGCTGCGCCGTGCGTAGACATCGAGCCCCCGGCGTACGGCCGCGCACACGGCCCTCGACGAGATGGTCGCTCCGGTGATTCCTTGGATGTCGCCCCCGTCCGTTGACACCGCCACGCGGGCGCTGCCGTCGGCCGCGCGTCCTCCGAACCGGTCGCGGAACGCGGGCTGGCGCACCTTCGACCCGAGACCCGGCGTTTCCTTGTCGGCCGCCAGAATCTCGATGCGCGTCACGTTTCCTTCGGGTGTCAGGCCGACGAGCACCTCGATGTCGCCCCCATAGCCCGGCGCGGTGCTGCGGAAGGCCGAGCCCGAAAACGTGCCGCCCTGCCGACCGACGTAGAACGTCCAGACCGAGTCCCCGTCGGTGACGGTGCGGGCGTCGGCGACCACGTCGTTATCGCAGGCGGGCATGACCTTCTTCAGGGCGTCGAGGGTCTCCTTCTGGCGCGCGGCGTCGATGGGGGCCTTGGTGACCTGGTAGGTGGCCGCCAGCAGCAGCCCGGCCACGAAGACGAAGAGCGTCAGCGTGCCGAGCATCTTGAGCGTATCCTTCATTCGATCCGGCCTCTCATGTTGCCCTCTTGTAGCCGAAGACGCGCGGCCGCGTGGCGCGGTTGATCAGGGGGGTGAAGGCGTTCATCAGCAGGATCGCGTAGCTCACCCCTTCGGGGTACCCGCCCCAGATGCGGATCAGGAGGGTCAGGACCCCGCAGCCGACGCCAAAGATGAGCATGCCGGAGCGGGTGATCGGAGAGGTTACCATGTCCGTGGCCATGAACAGCGCGCCGAGCAGCAAGCCGCCGGTGAGGAGGTGGAAGGCGGGGTTCATCGAGCTGTCGGGCCGCACGACCCAAAGCACCGTCGAGAAGACCAGCACCGTTCCGAGGTACGCCACAGGGGTATGCCAGGTGATGCAGCGGCGGATCAGCAGGTAGGCGGCTCCGATGATCAGCGCTACGCCGGACACCTCGCCGATGCAGCCGTTCTTGATGCCGAGGAAGAACTGCCAAGCCGTGGCGCCGTCAAACGCGAACGGGACGCCGCCGCCCGACAACAGGCTCGTCTTGAGCAGGCCCAGGGGCGTTGCCGTGGTCACCGCGTCCGCAATGAGGCCCGGGGCGAGGGGCGCGGGCACGCGCCATTGGGACCACGTGGTCATCTGCACGGGAAAGGACACCAGCAGCACGGCCCGGCCCACCAGCGCGGGGTTGAACGGGTTGTAGCCGAGGCCGCCGAAGGTCTGCTTGGCGATGGCGATGGACGCAAAGGAGCCGAGCGCCGCCATCCACGTCGGCAGCGAGGGCGGCAGGTTGAAGGCCAGCAGGATCCCGGTCACCACCGCGCTGAAGTCGCCGATGCCGGCGTCGCGCTTCATGAGCTTCCGGCAAACGAATTCGGTGGCCACGCACGACCCGACGCAGACGCCGGTCAGCCGCAGGGCGTTCCATCCGAAATACAGCACCGAGGCGACCAGGGCTGGAACCAGGGCGAGGATCACATCCAGCATCACGCGCTGCACCGATGCTCCGGAATGAATGTGGGGCGACGTGCTGACCAACCGCAGGTCGGGCCGCTCGGAATCCCCGGCAGTATTTACGTCTTCGGCCATGCCCATCTAGCTCTTGGCTTTCTGTTGCTCTTGCTGCTGCTTGTGGCGGCGCTTGTTCATGATCCGCGCCTTTCCCTGCTTCATGTGCTGAACCAGAGGCCGCCGGGCCGGGCAGTCGAAGGCGCAGCAGCCGCACTCGATGCAGTCCAGCACGTGCAGGGCCTCGGCGCCCTCGTAGTCCTCGGCTTCGATCATGAGACTGATGTCGGCGGGTGTCAGCCGCATCGGGCAGGCGGCGACGCAGCGCCCGCAGCTGAGGCAGGGGGCGCAGGAGAACTCCACGATTTCCGCCGGAGCCAGGACGAGGAACCCGGAGGTGGTCTTGATCGTGGCCACGTCCAGTGTGTGCTGGGCGAACCCCATCATCGGCCCGCCGGAAACGACTTTCCCCACCTTGCCGGTCGCCCCGCCGCAGAACGCGAGCAGGTCAGCATAGGGGGTGCCGAGTCGGTTGAGGACGTTGGCCGGTTCGGCCACGGGGGTGCCCGTGACCGTTGTCACGCGCTCGGTCAGCGGACGTCCGTTGACGACCGCGTCCCATACGGCGAGCGCAGTGCCCACATTCTCCACCAGCGCGCCGACATCCATCGGCAGCCCGCCGGCGGGCACCTCGCGGCCCGTCGCGGCGAAGATCTGCTGCTTCTCGGCGCCCTGCGGGTAGGCCGTCGGCAGGACCATGACGGCGGCGTCACCGTCGGGCGCGGCCGCGATCGCGCGGTCCAGGGCCGCAATCGCGTCGGGCTTGTTGTCCTCGATGGCCACGCGCACCGTGGCCGCTCCGACGATCCGTCGGAGGATGCGGATGCCGGTCCAGATGTCAGGGGCCCGTTCGACCATGAGCCGGTGATCGGCGGTCAGATAGGGCTCGCACTCGGCGCCGTTGACGATCAGCGTGTTGATGCTCTTCCCGGCGGGAGGCGAGAGCTTGACGTGGGTGGGGAAGCCCGCGCCGCCCATGCCTGCGATGCCGGCATCGGCGACGCGCGCGATGAGAGCCTTCGGGTCCATCCCGGCCCAGTCGGGGTGAGGCGTGATCCCGTCGACCCAGCGGTCCTGGCCGTCAGGCTCGATTTCAACGGCGAGGGCCTTCATGCCCGCGGCCGTGTCGAACTCGTCGACGGCGCGCACGGTGCCCGAGGTCGGGGCGTGGACGGCCGCCGAGATGAAGCCGCCCGGCTCGCCGATGCGCTGGCCTCGCAGGACGGTGTCGCCCTTCTGTACGGTCGGCTTCGCCGGGGCGCCGAGGTGCTGGAGCATCGAGACGCGCAGCAGTGGGGGCAGAGGCATGGCCCGGATCGCCGCGCCCGCCGTGCGGGTCTTGCGGTAGGGGGGGTGGATGCCGCCGCTGATCTTGAAGAGGGCCTTGAGCACGCTCATGCCGCGGCCTCCTCATGCGGCGCGACCGCGGCGGCTGCGGCCGTTGGCGTTGGCAGGGCGGACAGGGCGAGGCGCAGGTCGCGACGGATAATGCACTTGCCGGGGCACTTCTCGACGGTCTGTTCGTTGGTCAGCGCCTTCGTGTAGTCGACCACGGCCAGGAAGCCGTCCATCCGGATCGACTCGTTGTCGGCCAGCTTGATGCAGGCCCGGCAGGCGATGCAGCCCACCTTGCAGCTCTTGCGCACCAGCGGCCCCTTATCCTTCGAACTGCAGAGCACGTGGATCGTGCGGCCCTCGGGCACCATCTTGATCAGTCCGCGCGGACAGGTCCGCACGCACTGGGAACAGCCGATGCACAGGTCCGGGTGCACGACGGCGAGCTGGCCGGCGCGGATCTCGATGGCGCCGACCGGGCAGATCCGGGCGCAGCTGCCGTAGCCCAGGCAGCCGTGCCGGCACAGCTTGTCTCCCCCGTCCACCGCCTGGGCCGCCACGCAGTCGGCCACGCCGTTGTAGAGGAAGCGGCGCGGGGCCACGGTGCGGTCCCCGCCGCAAAGGATCAGCGCAACCCTTCGTTCGGCCACCAGGGCCTCCAGTCCCATTGCCCCGGCCAGCGCATGAGCGCAGGACGCCCCGCCGGGCCCGCACAGGTTCACGGGCGCGCCCGCCGTGACGATGGCCTTGGCATAGTCGCCGCAGCCCGCGAACCCGCAGCCGCCGCAGTTCACGCCGGGCAGCAGCGCGGTGAGTTCCTCGATGCGCGGATCCTCGTGTACGGCGAAGAAGCGCGCGGCGGCCGCCAGGATGCCGGCACACGCCAGCCCTGTCAGGCTCATGATCGTGACTGGAATGACCAAATCCATAAAGAAGATGCTGAAATTCTGAAACCCTGAAACTCTGAAACCATGAACCCTGCAACCCTGTAAACCTGAACCCCTGAACCCTTCCCGGCTACATCTTCACCAATCCCGCAAACCCCATGAAGGCCAGCCCCAGCAGGCCCGCAGTGACAAGCGCCATGGCGGTGCCGCGGAAGGCCTTCGGCGGATTCGCGCGGTCGATGCGCTCCCGCAGACCCGTGAAGATCAGCAGGGCCAGGGCGAAGCCCGCGGAGGCGCCAAACCCGAAGGTAATGCTCCGCAGGAGTGAGTAGCCCTTCTGGATGTTGAGCACCGCCACGCCGAGCACCGCGCAGTTCGTGGTGATCAGTGGCAGGTAGATGCCGAGCGCCTTATGCAGCCCGGGGGAGCTCTTTTTCATCACCAGTTCCACGAACTGGACAAACGTGGCGATAATGAGGATGAAGGCGATGGTCTGCATATACTCCATATGCAGAGGCGCGAGCACCCAGGTCTGGAATATCCAGGTGACCGCCGAGGCACAGGTGATGACGAACACGACGGCGGTCCCCATGCCCAGCGCGGTCGGGATATTCTTCGATACGCCGAGAAACGGACAGATACCCAGGAAGCGGGTCAACACGAAATTGTTGACCAGCACGGCGCTCACAATCAGGAGAAGATAATCCCTCATTCAGCTACCCCCGGTAACCACAGCCCGCTTGATGAATATATGTGTGAGAACAACGAAAGAGAAGAGATTTCTACGCCCGAATCCTTAGCGAAGCCGGCGGCGTTGTCGCCGCCGGCTTCGCCAAGGAT
>CAZJBP010000141.1:0-5344 GCA_964544115.1 uncultured Victivallales bacterium
CAGCAACCCGTGTTAGGAATACATGTTCCTCGACGACAGCGCGTGCAACCTGGCGTCGATCAACCTGATGAAGTTCGTCGATGAGGCCGGCACCTTCGACGTCGAGACGTTCCGCCACGTCGTGCGCCTGTTCATCATTGCCCAGGAAATCCTGGTGGACAGCGCCAGCTACCCGACCGACCGCATCGCGCTCAACTCGCACCGGTTCCGGCCGCTGGGGCTGGGCTACGCCAACCTCGGGGCCCTGATCATGCGGCTCGGGTTTCCGTACGACAGCGACGAGGGCCGGGCCTTCGCCGGGCTGGTGACGGCCGTGATGACCGGCAACGCCTATGCCGTGTCGCAGGAGCTGGCGGGCGTGAAGGGGCCCTTTGAAGGATACGGCGAAAACGCCGAGTGCATGCAGAAGGTCATGGTCATGCACCGCAAGGCGCTTGAGGGGGTCGGCCTGGCCGGCTCGCTGGCGGGCCTGCGCCGGGAGGCCGTGCGCGTGTGGGACCGGGTGGTCGAGACCGGACCCGAGACGGGCTTCCGCAACGCGCAGGTCACCGTGCTGGCCCCGACGGGAACGATCGGGTTCATGATGGACTGCGACACCACCGGCGTCGAGCCGGACATCGCGCTGGTCAAGTACAAGCAACTCGCCGGCGGCGGGATGATGAAGATCGTGAACCGTTCGCTGCTGGCCGCGCTGACGAAGCTCGGCTATTCCGAGTCGGAAGCCGCCGCGATCGGCGCCTACGTTGAGGAGAAGGACACGATCGAGGGCGCCCCGCTGCTCAAGGAGCAGCATCTGCCCGTGTTCGACTGCGCGTTCAAGCCGAAGAACGGGACCCGCTCCATACCGTATCGCGCGCACCTGCGGATGATGTCGGCCGTGCAGCCTTTCCTCTCCGGTGCGATCAGCAAGACGGTGAACCTGCCGACTGAGGCCACGGTCGAGGATATCATGCAGACCTTCATCGAGGGGTGGAAGCTGGGCCTGAAGGCGGTGGCGGTCTATCGCGACGGCTCCAAGCGGGTTCAGCCGGTGAACACCTCCGACAAGAGCGGCTCGGGCAAGGCCGCGGCGGCGAAGAAGGACGAGCCTGCGGCTGCTCCGGTGGCGGCGCCGGTGCGCGGCGGCCCGATGCGCCGGCGGCTGCCCGCGACCCGGCAGTCGATCACGCACAAGTTCGAGGTTGCCGGCCACGAGGGCTACCTGACCGTCGGCATCTACGAAGACGGGGCGCCGGGCGAGCTGTTTATCACGATGGCCAAGGAAGGCAGCACCGTGGGCGGCACGATGGACGCCTTCGGCACGGCGATCTCGCTGTGCCTCCAGTACGGCGTGCCCGTGCGCGAGCTGTGCCAGAAGTTTGCGCACAGCCGGTTTGAGCCCAGCGGCTTCACCAAGAACGCCGACATTCCCATCGCCAAGTCGATCGTGGACTACATCTTCCGGTGGCTGGATATGACCTTCCCTGACGGGACGGTGCGCCCCTCCATGCGGGTGGGCGGGCCCGCGCCTGCGAAGGAAGAGACGGGAACGCTCCCGATCGTGGCGGCGATCCCCCGGCGGGACGTCGCGCAGAACGGCGGCGGCGATGCGCGGGTCGATGCGCAGTTCAACCACTTCATGGCGGACGCGCCCGCGTGCGACATGTGCGGATCCATTACCGTGCGCAACGGGGCCTGCTACCGCTGCTACAACTGCGGCAACTCGATGGGCTGCTCCTGATGCGGAGGGCGGTCGGTGTGAACGGGTCGGCCTTCTTGTGGTGAGCTGGCTGGCCCGCTCAGGTCCGGCTGTGGCGGCCTACATGCTGAACACGTTCAGGTTCGTCAGCTTGGACCTCGCGCACGCGTCCAGGAGCTTCACCAGGTACGTGTGCGGCGAATCAGACGTGCACTTGATGACGACTGAGAACTGGGTGCTGAACCCGGCCAGATGGCTGAGTTGACGGTCGAGTTCTTGGATCGTCACGCGCCGGCCCTTCAACACGTAGCCGTCCTTGTAGACCGTGATCTCCAGCAGTTCGGACACCGTGGGCGGCGCCTCGGTTACGCCCGCCGGTCGCACGATGTCCAGGCGGGAGAGGATGTCTTCCTGCTTGAGGGTGACCACGAAGAAGATCAGGAGCTGGAACACGACGTCGATCATCGGCGTCATTTCCAGCTTGGGAATCTCTCCCTTGTTCCTGGTCTTGCGCTGCCTCATACGCGTCCTGCCTCAGCCCCCGCTGCGTTTGTGACCCTTGGGTTCCTTGACGGCGATAAACGTGATCTTGTACAGGCCGATCTCGGTGCAGATGTCCATGACCGTGCGAATGTCGCGGTGGACGGTGCGGTAGTCGCCCCGGATCATGACGGGAAACTCGCCGTAGCGGTCGAAGCGGTTCTTGACGATGGCGCGCAGCTGGGAGGCCGTTGCCTGAGCGCCGTTCAGCGAGATCCATCCCCGCCGGTCGACCTCGATGACGATCGCCGCTCCGGTCTCATTGGTCTTGATCGCCTCGGCGTTCGGGCCCTGTTCAAGGACGATATCCGGGTTGACGTTCGCCGTGAACTTGAAGGTGACCACGAAGAAGATAATCATCTGGAACGTGACGTCGATCATCGGCGTCATGTCCAGCTCGCAACCTGCGCTCTGTCTGCGCGACATGCGGCTACCTCAGCGCGCGCCCCGGAGGGCGAAGCGCAGCCTACTCGTTCACCACTTCGACGTTCCGGAGATCCTTGATGAGCTCCAGCGTCATGGATTCCATGCGCAGGATCAGCATATTGGCCTTGTTCCGGAAGGTGTAGTAGAGCGTGACGCACGGGATGGCCACGGAGAGGCCGGCCGCGGTCGTGTAGAGGGCCTGGGCGATCGAGAGCGCGAGCGAGCCGATGTCCGGGGCGCCTGTGGCCAGGTTGGCAAAGCACCAGATCATGCCCTGCACGGTGCCGAGCAGGCCGAGCATCGGGGCGATGTTGGCGCAGACCGACAGCCACGTCAGCTTCTGCATGATCTTCTCGGTCTCGATGTCAGCGGCCGTGGATACGGCGTCCTGAATGACCTCGTAGCCCTCTTCCACATGGCTGAACCCGGCCGTCAGCACGTTGGCCAGCGCCCCGGGCTCCTTCTCGCAGGCCTCGAGCGCCTTGAGCACGTCGCCTTCCAGCATGGCCGCCGTCACGTTGTCGACCAGCGCCTGGGGGAGCACCCGCTTGACGCGCACGGTGATGGCGCAGTCAACCACGAAGTACACGCCGAAGCCGGCCGATCCGAACAGGCAGAGCCACAGGAGGATGCCCAGGAAGCCCGATCCGATCACGACGGCCCAGAACCCGCCGGAATTGCTGGGCGCCGGCGCGGCGTCCGTCCGTTCCAGCGCTGCCGCAGCCGGCACAGGCGCCGCACCCGGCGCCGGATCCTGAGCCAGGACCGAGCCCACCGTGGATGTAAAAAGGAGTGAAACCAAGGTGAGGATCAGAGGCAGACGCTTCATCACGTGTTCCTTTCTGACAGCCCTTCAGGGTCAACCACACGCCTTCGCATCCGGAAGAGCGAGCGACGTCACTCCGGCAGGCTCGGCTTCGCCGCAGCCCGACACACCGCAGCGCCGCTGCCGGAGCCCCCAAACGCGCGCCATTTGACAGGAAACGGGGGCGCGTGTCAACGGCAAGAGTTAAACAGGATCCAACCAGATCCCGCGCGGGAAACACTCCCTGCTGGGCCTGTGAAAAGGCCGGTGAAAAGGCGTCGCGCAGGGTGGGCGGATGTGGTAATAGAAGCAGGTGGCGCCTGCAGCATGCCTGGAGTCAGGTCACGGGACGCCGGGATCCGGCGCGAAGGCGGCAGGACGTGAGTGTGTGAGCGGGGGAGGCAAAAGCATGAAACGGGCGCGGCTTCGACTGGGTGTCAACATTGACCACGTGGCAACCCTGCGCCAGGCGCGCGGCACGCCATACCCGGACCTCGGCGACGCGGCGCGCCTGTGCGTGGCGGCCGGTGCCGAGGGCATCACGGTGCATCTGCGGGAGGACCGGCGCCACATCCAGGACGCCGACGTCTACCGCCTGCGCAAAGCCCCCACCTGCGTGCTGAACCTGGAAATGGCCGACACCCCGGAGATCGTGGCGATCGCGCTGGACGTGAGGCCCGACGAGGTCTGCCTCGTGCCCGAACGCCGCCGCGAACTCACGACCGAAGGCGGGTTGGACGTGACGGGCAAGCGCCGCACGCTGGCGCGAACGATCAGCCGCCTCAAGGCGTCCGGGATCCGGGTCAGCCTCTTTGTCGAGCCCTCGCCGGTCCAGATCGAGGCTGCGGCGGCGGTGGGCGCCGACTGCGTGGAGTTGCACACGGGTTCGTACTGCGCGATGGGCGCCGCCGAGGCGCGCACGGAGCTGCGGCGGCTGACGGAGGCCGCCCGCGTGGCCGACGGCCGCGGGCTGACCGTGAACGCGGGGCACGGCATCCACACCGGGAACCTGCCGGGACTCCTTGAAATTCCGTACCTGGACACGCTGAACATCGGGCATAGCATCGTCTGCCGGGCCCTGTTCGTCGGCCTGTCCGCGGCGGTGCAGGAGATGCGGCGCGGAATGAACGCCTATGCGGGGGGGCGCCAGTGATTCACCCCTGCATCGTCGGCCTGGGCATCGACATCGTCGAGACGGGCCGCATGGAGTCGGTTCTGGCGCGGTGGGGGCGGCGCTTCAAGGACCGCATCTTTCTTGCCGATGAACAGCGGTATTGCGAGGGCAAGGCGTTTCCCTGCAGTCACTACGCCGGCCGGTTTGCGGTGAAGGAGGCGGTGACGAAAGCCTTCGGCACCGGCGTGGGGCCCGACATCGGGTGGCTGGACATTGAGGTGACCCGCGACGCCGGGTCGGGCGCTCCGTCGGTCCGCCTCAGCGGGCGGGTGGGTGCGCTGGCCAAAGCCCGCGGCGTCTCCGGGGTGCTGGTGAGCCTGTCGCACACGCGCGGCTACGCGGTGGCGCAGGCCCTGCTGGTCGGGCGCTCGGAGGGGTGCCCCCGATGAAGGCCGTGACCGCGGCTCAGATGCGCGAGCTGGATCGCCGCGCGATCGAAGGGGGCGTGCCCGCCGAGACCCTCATGGAGCGCGCCGGAATCGCGGTGGCGGATGCTGTGGAAACGGCGGCGCGCGCCGCGACCGGCCTCGCGCCGGCGCGGGTCGTGGCCGTGGCGGGGAAGGGCAACAACGGGGGCGACGCCTTCGTGGCGGCAAGGGCGCTCAGGGAGCGAGGGCTCGATGCGCGCGTCCTGCTGGCGGCGCCAGCCGGAGGATTGACCGGCGCGGCGGCGTCACACTTCACCCGCATGCGCGCGTGCGGCGTTCCGGTCGAGGAGCCC
>CAZJBP010000141.1:5444-9592 GCA_964544115.1 uncultured Victivallales bacterium
CGCTGACGGCGCAGGGCCGCTGGGTGGTGATCGACGGCATCCTGGGAACGGGCCTCAGCGGCCCCGTGCGCGGGGCCGCCGCCGCCGCCATCGACGCCGTGAACGCGGCGGGCGAACGCCACGCCGTGATCGCCGCGGATATTCCCTCAGGACTCAACGCCGACACGGGGCGCCCCGAGGGCAGGGCCGTGCGGGCGGACACGACCGTCACGATGGGCTTTCCGAAGCGCGGGCTGCTCCTGCCGCCCGCGGTCGAGTTTGTAGGGGCCCTGGAGGTGGCCGACATCGGCATCCCGGGCGAACTGGCGGCCGGCATTCCCGAGGAACTGGAGCTGATCGTGCCGGGCGATACGCCCGCCCTCTGGCGACGTCGCGACCGTGCGGCGCACAAGGGGACGTACGGCCACGTCCTGCTGATCGGCGGATCCCCCGGCTATGCCGGCGCCATCGCCATGGCTGCGCGGGCGGCGGTGAGGTCCGGCGCGGGCCTGGTCAGCGTGCTGACCCCCGAGTCCCTGGTTGCCACGGTGGCGGCGCTGGTGCCGGAGGCGATGGTTCATGGCGGGGCGTGCACCGAGGCCGGGACGCTGGCGTCCGATGCCCTGACCCGCTGGGGGCGCGAGCTGTCGGATTTCGACGCGCTGGTGCTCGGGCCCGGGCTGGGGTTGCACCGGCAGAGCACGGCGCTCGCGGAGCGGATACTGGCCGGCAGCCGGGTTCCCCTGGTCGTGGACGCCGATGCGCTTGGCGCGTTCTCGAACCGCCTGTTCCTGGTCGGTCGGGCCACGTGTCCGGTCATCCTCACGCCGCACCCGGGCGAGCTGGCGCGCCTGCTGAACCGCGGCGTCGACGAGATTCAAGCCGACCGGTTCAAGGCCGCCGCGGATGCGGCCAAAGTCGCACCGAAGGCGGTGGTGGTTCTGAAGGGCGCCGGCACCATCGTGGCGCAGGCGGGCCGGCCTCCGGCCGTTAACCTCACCGGCAATCCCGGCATGGCGACCGGGGGCTCCGGCGACGTTCTGGCGGGGCTTCTGGGCGGACTGTGTGCACAGCGGCACGAGGTGCGGGACGCCGCCCGTGCCGCCGTCTACCTGCACGGGCGGGCGGGCGACCTGGCGGCGCGGCGCCTCTCGCAGGCCGCGCTGTGCGCTGGCGACCTCATCGACGCCCTCCCGGCCGCCTTCCTCGAGCAGCAGCCCGGGACGTAGACGCCCGGCCGCGCGGGCCCTTCGCGCCAGCGGGGTTTGACAAAGGGGTGGTCGGTTCGTAGAGTCCCCCCCGTTCACGGGCCGTTAGCTCAGTCGGTAGAGCACGTGACTTTTAATCACGGGGTCGACGGTTCGAGCCCGTCACGGCCTACCAAATTTGATGATTCCGGCAATCACCGACGTCACGCCGTGCGGCTTACCCTCATACGCCGAAAGGCCCGGATCCTCGCCGAAGCCCTGCTGATCCTGACAGGCGGGCTGTTCCTGCCCTGGCTGCCGCGGCGCGCGATCGTTGCGCTGGCCGGCGGGCTGGGTAGCGTGGCGTACGCGTTCAGCGGCCGCCTGCGGCGCGTGGCGCTGGCCAACCTGGAGGCCGCCTACGGCGGCGAGCTTTCGCCCGGCGACCGCCACCGCATCGCCCGGGGCGCGTTCAGAACGTTCAGCCTCGTCGTCCTCGACCTGTTCTGGTTCAGCGCGTTCACCCGCTCCCGCGTCAGCCGCTACGTCCAATTCGACGCCTCCGTGGATCCGTACTTCGAAACGGCGCCGCTGGTGGCGGTCACGGCGCACACGGGCAACTGGGAAGTGCTGGGGCTGGCGGCGGCCTTGAGGGGCGCCCCGCTGCTCAGCGTGGCCGCCGTGGTCAAGAGCCCGATCGGCTCGTTCTTCATGCATCGGGCGCGGCGGTGGACGGGGCAGAAGCTGGCCCCGCAGAAGGGCGGCCTGCGCGCCCTGGTGCGGGAGCTCCGGGAGGGCGGCCGCGTGGCCTTGCTGATGGACCAGAATACGCGCGAGGACGAGGGCGGGGAGTTCGTGGAGTTTTTCGGGCTGCCGGCGACGGTGTCGAAGGCGGCTGCGTCGCTGTGCGCGCGCACCGGGGCTCCCCTGTATGTCGCGGTCTGCGTGGCGGACCGCCGCGGGGTCTACCGCGTCGAGGGGGTTCCGCTGATTCCGGTCGGCGCCGGCGGCGTGCCGGAAGGGGAGGCGACGGCCCTGATGACGCGGGCCATCGAGAGCCTGATCCGCCGCCATCCCGAGGCGTGGATGTGGATGTATAAGCGCTGGCGGTACGTGCCGCCGGGCGCAGACGCGGCCAGGTTTCCCTTCTACGCGAAGCCGGCGCCGGCTGCGCGGATGAGGGGGTAACCCGCGCGGGGAAGAACGGAAGACGGGACCAGGGATGCGCGTGGACGCGGAGATGTCCCGGACGGAGGCACTACGATGAGAGTCGGCATTCTGGGCGGCAGCGGCGTATACGATTTGGGCGGGCTGAAGGCCGTGGAGCGCAAGCAGGTCAAGACGTCGTTCGGCGATCCGTCCGACGCGTACGTCTGCGGAACGCTGGAGGGCGTGGACGTGTGCTTTCTGGCCCGGCACGGCGCAGGACACCACATCACGCCGACCGAGATCAACCACCGCGCCAACATCATGGGCTTCAAGATGCTGGGCGTCGACCGCGTGCTGTCGATCTGCGCCGTCGGCAGCCTGCGGGAAGAGTTCCGCCCGCGCGACATTGTCCTGCCCGACCAGTATTTCGACCGCTCGAAGCAGTCCACCGCGCACACGTTCTTCGGCGGCGGCCTCGTTGCACATGTGGCGTTCGGCGAGCCCACGTGCGAAGGGCTGCGGCGGGCCGTCGTCCCGGTGATTGAGCAGGCGCTGGCCGAGGAGCCGCCCGAGAGCCGCCCGAGGCTGCACGTGGGCGGCACGTACGTCCACATGGAAGGCCCCGCGTTCTCGACGCGCGCCGAATCGAACGTCTACCGCTCGTTCGGATTCCACGTCATCGGTATGACCAGCCTGGCCGAGGCCAAGCTCTGCCGCGAAGCGGAGATCTGCTACCAGGCCATGGCCATGGTGACCGACTACGACTGCTGGCGCGACCACGAGGAGGCCGTGTCGATCGATCAGATCCTCGGGCACCTCCGCGCCAACAACTCCCTGGCGCAGCGCATCCTCACGCGGCTGGTGCCGCGCGTGGCCGGCAGCCGCGAGTGCCGGTGTGCGTACGCGCTGGAACACGCCCTGGTGACCGACCGCAGCGCCATTCCGCCGGCGGCCCTGGAGGCCCTGCGGCCCATCGTCGGGAAGTATCTCCGGTGACCGCGGGCCCAGGCCTGGCGCTCCGGCTCGCCGCGGGTGTGTCGGCTTCCCGCCGCCTTGCCCGGCGCGCCGCCTCGCCGCTCCTGGACGTTGTCTACCCCCGCGTCTGCACGGTCTGCGGCGCACCGCCGGACGCCGGCGGACACCTGTGCTGGGACTGCCGGGCCGACCTGCCCGTCATCCAGTTGCCGTTCTGCTCGGTGTGCGGCGACCCCGTCGAGGGGCGCATCGACCACGACTACGTGTGCTCCTGGTGCTGCAGCGAACGGCCCGCCTATGCGATGGCCCGCTCGGCGCTGCGGTACCGCGGCCCCGTGCGTGAGCTGCTGCAGGCGCTCAAGTACCGCGGCGCCTCTCACCTGCGGGCCGACCTCGCCGGCTACCTGGTGGCGTGCGTGTCGGCGCAGTTCCCGCGGGAGGTCTTCGATGCGGTCACCGGCGTCCCCCTGCATGCCCGGCGCGAGCGCGAGCGCACCTACAACCAGTCCATCCTGCTGGCGCGCGAGCTGGCCACCCGCCTGGGCGCGCCCTTGGAGGGGCGCTGCCTGAGGCGCGACGCGGCCACGCCCACGCAGACCCACCTGACCGCGGCCCAGCGCCGCGAGAACGTGCGCGGCGCGTTCTCGGCTCCCGACCCGGAGTGGGTTCATGGCCGGCGCCTGCTGCTGGTGGACGACGTGATGACCACCGGCGCCACGGTCGGCGAGTGCGCGCGGGTCCTGTGCCGCGCCGGCGCCGCCTCGGTCCACGTCGTAACCGTTGCGCGGGGGTAGGGCAAGCCGCAGGGCGAACGCATCTAAACCGTCCTTCCTTTTCAGTCCGAGTCCATCTCGGTGT
>CAZJBP010000142.1:0-6856 GCA_964544115.1 uncultured Victivallales bacterium
GCAGGATTCCGTACACGGTGACCCCGGCCGCGCCCAGCAGCACGGCGTCGAGCAGCACGATGCCCAGCCACTTGCCCAGCCAGAGGGTGAAGCTGCGGACGGGCTTGACGGCCAGCAGGCGGATCTGCCGGTCCTCGATGTCCTTTGAGACGGCCGCGCACGCGGCCCACAGCGTGGCCACGGCCAGGATGAAAGCGGCGGCGTTCAGGCCGTAGGCCAGCGGCACGGCCGTGTCGCCCACGGGGGTGCCGTCGCCCGAGACGGTCAGGGGAATGGCCACGGAGGCGGCGGCCAGGGCGACGAGCAGGCAGGCCACCAGGCGCGAGCGCACGGCCGCGCGCAGGGTGACCCGGGCAATGGCGTGCAGCTGTCCGATCATGCGTCCGGCCCGTTGTCGTGCGCGCCGCTGCGGGTCCCGCTCAGGAACGGCGCGAGGGGATGTCCGGTTTCCGACCCCGACGGCGCTTCGTCCCGCCCGTCGGCTTCCCGGACCACATTCAGGAAGAACGCCTCCAGCGACATCCGCGCCGGCTCCGCCCCCGGTTCGCCGCCGTCGCGGCGGCGCAGCACCTCGTCGATGCGGCCGCAGGCCCGCAGCCGCCCGTTGTAGAGAATGGCGATGCGGTCGCAGACATCCTCCACGTCGGCCAGCAGGTGCGTGCACAGTAGAACCGTCTTGCCGCGCTGCGCGAGGGCCAGCATCAGGTCCTTGACCTGGCGGCAGCCGACGGGGTCGAGCCCGGCCGTCGGTTCGTCGAGGATGACGAGGTCGGGGTCGTTGATCAGGGCCTGGGCCAGGCCGATGCGGCGCGCCATGCCCTTGGAAAACTCGCCCACGGGTCGGTCGGCCGCGCGCGCCAGCCCGGCCATGTCGAGCAGTTGGTCGCAGCGCCGCCGCCGCTCGGCCGCAGGCAGGCTGAAGAGGCGGGCGTAGAAATCGAGCGTCTCGCGAGCGGTGAGGTGGCGATAGAGGTGCGACTCCTCCGGCAGGTAGCCGATGCGGCGGCGGGCGGCCAGATCGTCCGGGGATCGTCCCAGGATGCGCGCGCTTCCGGACGTCGGATGCAGCAGCCCGAGCAGCATCTTGATCGTCGTGCTCTTGCCCGACCCGTTGGGGCCGAGCAGTCCAAAGACCTCTCCGCGCGCGACGCTCAGCGTCAGCCCGTCCACCGCGCGGACCTTTGGCCGGCGCCAGAAGTCGCGAAACACCTTGGTCAGGGCTTCGGTCTGCAGGGCAGGGGTGGTGGCGGGGTCCAGGTTCATGAGGTTACATCGGCCTCCTCAAACAGCAGGGCGCCCGCCGCCAGCGCGGCGGCGGCCAGGGCGACCGCGTAAACCGTGCAGGCCAGCACCCACGCGGGCGGCACATGCCCGCCGCGCGCCAGCCAATCCGCCGCCCAGAAGCGCTGCCAGTCGGGAATCACCGCCTGTCCGGCGGCTGCCCAGCCTCCGTGGATCGGGGCGAGTTCCCAGAGCAGGCCGGCGGCCAGCACCGCCGCCGAACCGGTCATGATCGGCACCACCGTCAGCCGCGTCGACAGGGCCAGCGCGATGGCGGCCAGAACGCACAGGGCCTCGGTCACCAGCAGGCTCGCCGGCAGGATGCGCCACTGCACGCGCGGGTCGTACGGGGCCCAGCGGCCCGCCTGGTCGAACAGGCCCGCCGCGATCAGAAGAGCCGTCAGCAGCGTCGGCAGCAGGGCGAAGGCCGTGGATTGGAAGGACCGGCGGGTGCGGTAGTTGATGAGGCCCGCCAGGGCGAAGGCCATGGCCGGCGCCGCCAGCAGCAGCGCCGACAGCCGGCGGTCGGCGACATAGCCCACCAGGTCCGGCCGGGAGACGAAGCGCTCGGCTGTGCGCTCGGCCAGCAGCGTGGCCAGGGACGCGCACACGGAGAACACCCCCACCACCGCCACGACGCCCAGGTACTTCGCCAGGAAGAACACCCCGCGCGGCACCGGCTTGGCCAGGGCGGCGGCGGCGGTGCCGCTGCGCATTGCGTGCGAGAGCGCGGAGGCGGCGGCGTAGCCCGCCACGAACAGGCCGAAGACCATGTGGAAGGCGAGGCCGCCGTCGCGGGCCAGGCGGCCGTCCTCGCCGAAGTTGTGGAGCATTACCAGCGGGCACAGCGCGGTGGCGACCACCGCCGATGCCGTCAGCAACAGGCACACGGGCTGCCGCAGAGTTTCCGCCGCCGTCAGCCGGGCGAGCGCGAGAAGTTGGACGATTCGCGTCACGCCGCCCACCATACCCGCATCCGCCGGACTTTGCCACCCGTTATGCCGCTTCGTCGCTTCCGGGTTCAGCGTTGAATCTCTCCATTCAGCCGGAACGGAAATGGCTCTCGCAAAGGCGCAAAGGACGCGAAGGTGCGGAACGAGGACGGCGGCTGGGAAGGGGCATCACGGACTTGAGTTTTGGGGCCGGGACGATCACAATTCTGGACACACAACCGGAAGGGTGGGCTTGGCGATGACAGGGACGATACGGAACTGGCGGGGGATGGGTGCGGCGTGTCTGTTGGGCCTGGTCGTCGGGATCTGCGGATGCAAGACGACCCAGGACCGTGGCGCGGCTGTGGTCGAGGTGACCCTGACCGGAAGCGATCAGTTTGAGGGCGGCGGCCGCACGGCGAAGCTGGCCGACCTGCCGGCGCTGCTGAAGAAGAACGGCGCCGGGTCGGCGACTCAGGTGATCGTGGTCGTGCCTGACCAGACCCCGGCAGGGGCGATCGCCGCCATCTCCGGCAAGCTGACCTCGTCCGGATACCGCAAGATCATCTTTCGCAAGCCCCGCCACGCGGCGTCGTCCGTGGGGTCGGATAAGCCCGCCGGGAAGTGACGCGGCGGCGCGGATGACGGATGCGTCACCCGACGAAGGCCCGCGCGTTGCGGAACATGCGCATCCAGGGACCGGCCTCGCCGGTGAACGCGTCCGCGGGCCGGTAGGACATCTGCGCCGAGCGGAACCCGCGCTCCGGGTGCGGCATCATGATCGTCGCCCGGCCGTCGGGCGTCGTGAAGGACGTGAGTCCTCCGGGTGAGCCGCTGGGGTTGATCGGATACGTCGTGGCGGGGCGCCCATGCCCGTCCACGTACCGCATCGCCACCAGCGATTGGGCGTGCACGCCGTCCAGCGATCCCGTGTGCGAGAAGTCCGCGCGGCCCTCGCCGTGTGCCACCGGGATCGGCACGCGCGACCCTTCCATGCCTTTGAACAGGACCGAGGGCGACGCCAGGATCTCCACGGTCACGTAACGGGCCTCGAATTGTTCGCAGGTGTTCCGGACAAAGGCCGGCCAGTGGCCGGCGCCGGGGATGATGTCCTTCAGCTGAGACATCATCTGGCACCCGTTGCACACGCCGAGGGCAAACGAATCCGGCCGCGCGAAGAACCGGGCAAACATGTCCTTGAGCCGGTCGTTGAAGAGGACGGACTTGGCCCAACCTGACCCGGCCCCGAGGACGTCGCCGTAGGAGAACCCGCCGCACGCAACCAGCCCGGCGAAGCGCTTCAGGTCCTCGCGCCCGCTGAGCAGGTCGGTCATGTGCACGTCGACGCTCTCGAAGCCGGCGAGGTGGAAGGCCGCCGCCATCTCCACCTGGCCGTTGATCCCCTGCTCGCGCAGGATGGCCATGCGCGGCCGCCGGCCCCGGGGGATGGCCGGCGCGTGGTCGGGGTCGTAGGTGAGGTGGACGCGGATGCCGGGATCGTCCTCGTCGGCCAGGCGATCATACTCCTCCCGGGCGCAGGCGGGGTTGTCGCGCAGGGACTGCATGCGGAACGTCACCTCTGACCACGCCTGGTGCAGTCGCGCGACCCGCTCCTCGTACACCGTCTGGCCGGCAAAGCTCAGCGTGACGGTCCGGTCGTCCGACGGGCGGCCGATCCGGTGCACGGCGCCCCCCAGACCGTGGCGGGTGAGAGCGGTCAGCACGGCTTCGACCTCCCCGTCAGCCACCTGCAGGACGGCGCCCAGTTCCTCGGCGAAGAGCGCCCCGAGCAGGTCGCTCCCCGGCGCGCGCGCCGC
Source organism: uncultured Victivallales bacterium (assembly GCA_964544115.1). Taxonomy (GTDB): domain Bacteria; phylum Verrucomicrobiota; class Kiritimatiellia; order UBA8416; family JADHWI01; genus CAZJBP01. The sequence goes on from CAZJBP010000142.1 coordinate 4,031, forward strand.
CAGCCCGCGCCGGCCGGCCATCGCCATCTCGACCAGGGCGACCAGCAGGCCGCCGTCGGCGCGGTCGTGGTAGGCCAGCAGGCGGCCCTGCGCGACCAGCTCCTGAACAGCGGCGAAGAAGGCCGCCAGATCCGCCGGCCGGTCCACGTCGGGGCCCTCCGCGCCGACCTGGTTGTAGACCTGGGCCAGGGCCGAGCCGCCGAGCCGGTTGCGGCCGCGTCCCAGGTCGATCAGCAGCAACTCCGAAGGGCCGGGCTTGAGGTCGGGGGTGACGGTGAGCCGGATGTCCGCGACGGGCGCGAAGGCGCTGACGATGAGGCTCAGCGGCGCGGTCATGCGCCGGGCGGTTCCGTCGGCGTCCGCCCAGACCGTGCGCATGGAGAGCGAGTCCTTGCCCACCGGGATCGACACGCCGAGCTGCGGGCACAGCTCCATGCCGACGGCGCGCACCGTGTCGAACAGGTCCGCGTCCTCCCCGGCTTCGCCGCAGGCGCACATCCAGTTGGCCGAGAGCTTGACGTTTCCGATGGGGCCGATGCAGGCCGCCGCGATGTTGGTTAGCGCCTCGCCGACCGCCATGCGGCCCGAGGCGGGGCCCGAAATCAGGGCCAGCGGCGTGCGCTCGCCCATGGCCATGGCTTCGCCCGTGGTCGAGGTGTAGGTGGTGGCCGTGACGGCTACGTCGGACACGGGCACCTGGTGGGGGCCGACCATCTGGTCGCGCGCAACCAGGCCGGTGACCGACCGGTCGGTGATGCTGATCAGGAAGGTTTTCGACGCGACGGCCGGCAGGCGCAGCACCCGCCCGACGGCGTCGCGCAGGTCCACGCCGTCCAGCGCGAGGGCCGCCGGCGTGCGATCCACGTGGGCGACGTCGCGCAGCATGCGGGGCGGCTTTCCGAGGATGACGCGCAGATCGATGTCGATCGGGCGGTTGCCGAAGTGGCTGTCCTCCAGCAGCAGGTGCCCGTCGTCCGTGGCGACCCCGATCGCCGCCGCGGGGCACCGCTCGCGCTCGCACAGCGCCATGAAGCGGGGAACGTCCTCGGCGGTCACGGCCAGAACGTAGCGCTCCTGGGCCTCGCAGCACCAGATCTCCATCGGGCTCATCGAGCGGTCCTCGTTGGGCACCGCGCGCAGGCGGAAGTGCCCGCCGGTCTCGGCGATCAGCTCGGGGCAGCCGTTGGACAGGCCGCCGGCGCCGATGTCGTGGATGCTGAGGATCGGGTTGTGCTCGCCCAGCGCGATGCAGGCGTCGATGACTTCCTGGCAGCGTCGCTCCATCTCCGCGTTGCCGCGCTGGACGGAGTCGAAGTCCAGGTCGGCCGCATTGCTGCCCGTGGCCATCGAGGAGGCCGCCCCGCCCCCGAGCCCGATGCGCATGGCCGGCCCGCCCAGTTGGATGATCGCCGCGCGCGGCGGGATCGCCCGCTTCTGCGAATGGATGCGCTTGATGTTGCCCATGCCGCCGGCGGCCATGATCGGCTTGTGGTAGCCGCGGTAACGCCCGGCCACGGTGTCCTCGAAGGTGCGGAACAGGCCGGCGAGCTGCGGGCGGCCGAACTCGTTGCCGAAGGCGGCCCCGCCGATGGGCCCCTCGAGCATGATCTGCAGCGGCGAGGCCAGCCGCGACGGGAAGCCGGCGTGGGTCCTTTCCCACGGCAGGGGCAGGCCAGGGATCCGCAGGTTGCTGACCATGAACGCGGACAGGCCGGCCTTGCTCTTGCTGCCGGTTCCGGTCGCGCCCTCGTCACGGATCTCGCCGCCCACGCCGGTGGCGGCGCCGGGGAAGGGCGAGATCGCGGTCGGGTGGTTGTGGGTTTCGACCTTGATCACGATGTCGGTCTGCCCGGGGGTGAAGCCGTACACGCGGCTGGCGTCGCGGTTGACCTCGAACCACGCGTCGGCAAAGCCCTCGGCCACGGCCGCGTTGTCGCGATAGGCCACCAGCGTGCCGCCGGGATGGCACTGGTGCGTGTGGCGGATCATCGCGAACAGCGAGCGCTCCTCCGGCTTGCCGTCGATGACCCAGTCGGCGTTGAAGATCTTGTGCCGGCAGTGCTCGGAGTTGACCTGGCCGAACATGACCAGCTCCACGTCGGTCGGGTCGCGCCGGATCGCGCGGTAGGCGGTCAGCAGGTACTCCATCTCCTCGTCGCTCAGCGCCAGGCCCATGCGCACGTTGGCGGCCCGCAGCGCCTCCAGGCCGCCACGGAGGACCTCCACAGTGACCATGGGCGCCGGCGCCGGGTGCGCGAAGAAGTCGGACACGTCGGCGTACACGCCCTCGGTCATGCGGTCGTGCAGCAGGTGCAGCGCCGGGCGGCACTGTTCCGGGGAGAGCGGCCGCCCGCTGCCGTCGCGGAGGGCGTAGTGGACGCCGCGCTCCACGCGCCGTAGGGTCGTCAGTCCGCAGTTATGGAAGATGTCGGTCGCCTTCGAGGACCAGGGCGAAATCGTCCCCTTGCGAGGGGTGACGAAGAACCCGCCGGCGGGCCGGGCAGCCTCGGTCGCGTGCAGGAGCGCCAGGGTCTTGCTCCGGACCTCCGGAGTGGGTTCCGCGGCCGCGTCGAGGAGGAACACGTAGCGTGCGTCCACCGAGGCAACCGCCGGTAGCCCGCCCTCCCCGCGCAGCGCTTCCACCAGCGCCGCCAGGCGGAATTCGGACAGCGGACACTCACCCGTCAACAGCAATGCCATGTCATGGTCTCCGTACCGCCGCGAGGGCGTGAAACGACAGAGCCGACACTTTGCCTTCCGCCCGGAGGAATGGCAAGCCTGTGACGCGGCGGAGTCGCCGCAACCCGATCCACACCCCGTCCGCGT
>CAZJBP010000142.1:6956-9590 GCA_964544115.1 uncultured Victivallales bacterium
ATTCGCGCTTAACTGAGCGCCATTCGAATCGGTATCGACCTCGGTCGGCCTGCGGTGGGATGTGCCCGCCGTTCAGCGCAGGCGGCCGATGTCGGCCCAGGTCCGGCACCAGGCCAGATCGCGCAGCCCGATCCCGTCGGCGCCGAGTTCGGCCAGGTTCCACGGTCGCTCGAAGACGGCCAGCGGCATGGACATGCGGGCGGAGAGAAAGCGGATCATCTCCGGTGCGTCGTCAATCGCCAGGCAGAACTCGCGGGTCCTCAGCTCGTCCAAGGTGATCGACCCGACCCGGTCCTGAGGCCCGTGCCGGCCGTACTTGTCGACGAAGACGAGTTCGTCGCAGGGGACACGGTGCGCGTCCAGCCAGAGGGCCGACGCCTCGCGCGTGTCCGGCGGGCGACCGGTGACCACGGCGATGCGGGCGCCGGCGGCCCGCCAGGACTCCAGCACGGCGGCGGCGCCGGGAACCGGCTCGAGGGCGTGGAGGAAGTCCGGTTGGTGCGCCGCATCCATGAGCTGGACCCACTGCGGCCGGTTAATCCCGAACGCCCGCTCGAGATCGAAGCTCAGGATGTCCTCGAATCGGATGCGTAAGGCGAACAGGTCGCCGGCCAGCGCGGCCAGGCCGCGCGCGGTCTCACACAGGACATCGTCGAAGTCGACGTACACGGTCGGTTGGGCTGGCATGGGAGCCCCTTACACGGGTCCAACCGCACCCGTCAAGTGCGTGTTGGTTGCTATTGCATTCGACCGGAATTCCGCTACACTCCGCGCCCTTCATTGTGTCGTGTGTGCGGGGGATGCATGGATCGGAGTTCAGGCTGCGTAACGCTGGCGTTGTGGATGCTGGCCCTCCCGCCGGGGGGGCTCCGGCTGCCTGGCGGGTCCCAGCCGTCGGAGAGCCTGGATGCCTCGCTTGTCAGTATTGCGCAAGAGCTTCGTGCCGAAGGGGTAAGCAGCGAGCAAACCCTTCCTGACATGGGGCTGGACGCCCAGGCTTCAACCCCCTCCATGGTGCAGCGGCTGAAGTGGGTGTTTGCCCAGGAGGGCGTGCCGGAGCAACTGGTGTGGATCGCCGAAGTCGAGTCGGAGTTCGACCAGGCGGCGACCAGCCGGTCCGGGGCCGCAGGCATGTTCCAGCTGATGCCCGACACGGCGCGGCGCTTCGGGCTGGAGGTCAGCGCCACGCGAGACGAACGCCGACACCCCGTCAAGAGTGCTCTGGTGGCGGCGCGTTACCTGAGGGACCTGCACCGCCTTTTTGGATCCTGGCGACTGGCCGTGGCTGCGTACCATGCGGGCGAAGGCTGTGTGGGGCGTGCGGTGAGCGGACGTAGCGGGCCGAAGAAGGACTTTTCCAACGCCGAACTGCCGATGCGGACCCGGGAATACGTCGATCTCGTCTTCAACATCGTCGAGGCTGAGGAGGGCGTGGCCCACAGCCGTCTTCCTCCTCCTGCCGACAGAGCCCGGGTCCGCTGACGCCCCCCCCGCGGGCCTACGGCTTCACCCCGGATGCCGCAAGCCTCGCCGCCATCTTCACCGACTCGCGCATGCTGCCCGTGTCGGCGCACCCCTTCCAGGCGATGTCGAACGCCGTCCCGTGGTCGGGAGACGTCCGGACGAAGGGCAGTCCGAGCGTCACGTTGACCCCGCGTTCAAACGCCAGCATCTTGAAGGGAATCAGCCCCTGGTCGTGGTACATGACCACGAAGACGTCGGTGCGCTTCATCCGCTCGGGCAGGAACGCCGTGTCGGCCGGGATCGGCCCCTCGATGTCGATGCCCCGCCGCCTCGCATCCTCCACCGCGGGAAAGATGATGTCCATCTCCTCGCGCCCGAAGAGGCCGGCTTCGCCCGCGTGGGGGTTGAGCCCGCACACCACCACGCGCGGCCGGGCGCAGCCCAGCCTCTGCGCCGCTTCGGCCGCCATGCGGATCGTCAGCCCGACGCCCTGGCGGGACAGCAGGGCCGGCACCGTGACGTAAGGCACGTGGATGGTGGCCAGGCAGACCCGCAGTTCATCGCAGGCAAACAGCATCCGCACGTCCCGCGCGCCGGTCAGCTCAGCCAGGAGTTCCGTGTGTCCGGGGTGGGTCAGCCCGGCCATGTGCAGCGCCTCCTTGCTGACCGGAGCGGTGACCAGCGCGGCGGCGTGCCCCGCTTTCACGGCCTCCACGGCGGCCTTCAGGCACAGCAGCGCCGCGTGTCCGCCCGCCGCCTGTGGGGCGCCGGGCGTCACCCCGCCGGCGGTGGGGCAGGGGCAATCGATTACGCACGGCTCCGCCCCGGAGCCGTGCGGCACCCCGCCCCGCACCACGACCTCCGGTTCCGGGATGCCGCAGGCGTCCGCTACGCGCCGCAGCAGCGCCGCGTCCGCAAACACCACCGGCGTGCAGCAGGCCAGCACCTCGGGGTCCTTGAGGGCTTGCAGGCATAGTTCCGGTCCGATGCCGGCAGTGTCGCCCATCGAGAGGGCGAGAGTGGGGTGGGGTCTGTCTGCCGATGCCATGGGCGTCCTCCTCAATCTCCACGTTGATACGGGATGCGGGATGCGGGATGCAATGACGAATCGCGCGCGGGCGCATCTGCGTTTCAGTGCAAGTGCAGTATGGGTAGTGTCAGGCCCGCGGT
>CAZJBP010000143.1:0-9556 GCA_964544115.1 uncultured Victivallales bacterium
GCGTCACGGGAGCGCCCTGCGGCCACCCGCTGAAGTCCTGCGTCACCTCCGCACGGGCTGACCACGGGGCCGCCGCCATAACCCACCCGCAGGCAAGCAACAGCGCACGCCCGACGGGCAGCCTGAGGAGACCGCCCCGTCCGCGCTTCGATGCGTATCGCTCGATATCCATGGACCGTCCGCCTTCGGTAATGACGGGGAGGTCAGACGGAACGTCCGCTCCTGATCACCCCGACCGACAAGATGATACCACCCCGGTCGGGTATGGGTCCATGGGCAAACGACTGCTGTCTAAATCGGACATCCCTGCGGATGAGAACCGCCGCTTGATAGTGAACCATAGTTCCTGTACGATGAATATATGCATGGAACTCCCATAACCCTCGCCTGCTACCCCAAGGCCATCGTCCACGTCGACGCCGACGCCTTCTTTGCCTCGGTCGAGCAGGCGCTGGAACCGTCGCTGAAGGACAAGGCCATCGTGACCGGCCAGGAGCGCGGCATCATCGCCTGCGCCAACTACGCCGCGAAGGCGCGAGGGGTGGCCCGGGGCATCTCGCTGTTCGATGCGCGCAAGCTGTGCCCGGGGCTGGTCATTCTACCCAGCGACTATGAAACGTACGGTCTCTACTCCAAGCGGATGTTCGACATCATGCGCCGGTATACGCCCCTCGTGGAGGAATACTCGGTCGACGAAGCGTTTCTCGACATCACCGGCATGCGGCGGGTCTTCCGTTGTTCCTACGAGGAGATCGCCACCCGCCTGCAGGCCGACATCGCCCGCGAACTGGGCATTACGGTGTCGGTGGGGCTCAGCCTGTCGAAAGGCCTGGCCAAGCTCTGCTCAAAATTCCGCAAACCCGCCGGCTTCACCGCCGTTCCCGGCCACTACATCCACCTGCTGCTCCAGCGCACACCGCTGGCCAAGGTCTGGGGCTTCGGCCCCAACACCGTCAACCTTCTGGAGAAGTACGGCCTGCGCACGGCCTACGATTTCGTCCTGCGGCCGGAACACTGGGTCCGCAGCACGCTCCACAAACCGGGGCACGACATCTGGAACGAACTCCGCGGCGCCGCCGTGATGCAGGTGTCGACGGAAGCCCTCGCGCCCCGCTTCACCATCATCAAGTCCAAGACCTTCACCCCGCCCTCCCGCGACCGCCCGTTCGTGTTCGCGCGCCTGATGCGCAACGCCGAATCCGCGTTCATGAAGGCCCGGCGCCACAAATTGCGGGTATCGCGCCTGGGCGTCGTGCTGCGGCACCAGGACTTCCACCACTCCGGGCTGGAGGCCAAGATGAACCGCGCCACGTCCGCCTCGATGGAAGCCGCGCCGCTGATCCGCCGCATGTTCGACGAGATCTTCGAGGAGGGCGCCGAATACCGCGCCACGCTGATCGCCCTGGGCGGACTGGAGGCGGACGCGACCGAGCAGTTCGACCTGTTCGAAGACCGGCTGCGGATCGACAACCTGCAACGGATCTCCTCGGCCATCGACCGGATCAACGCGCGCTACGGCAAGCACACCGTCTGCGCCGCCACGGCGCTGTACCTCTCACGCAAACCGGCCGCCCCGCGCGACGACGCGCCCGCCCGCCGCACGGCGGTTCACATCCACGGCGAGACCCCGCGCCAGCGCCTTGGCATCCCGCGCTGGAACCTGAAGGTGTAAACCCTTGACATCCTAATACGTTCATGGTCATATGACTATGGTCATTATCAGAACCATGGCCGCGAATCGATGAGCGGCGAGCACCACCCGGAAGGAGCGCCATGAACATTCCTGCTGGCATCTTCAAGGCCCGTTGCCTGAGCCTCATGGACCGCGTGGCCGCGGAAGGCTCCACGCTCGTCGTGACTAAGCGTGGGCGCCCCGTGGTGCGAATTGGTCCGGCAGACCCTGAAGTGCCGCGCCCTCTATTCGGATACCTTCGGAGCACGGCGAAGATCAAGGGTAACATTGTCGAACCACTGGGCGAGGCGTGGGAGGCCGAACAGTGAGCAACCCGCTCCTCCTCGACACGCATGCATGGGTTTGGCTCATGCTCGGGGACCGTCAACTGGGGAAACAGGCCCGTACGCGCCTGGAGCAAGCGGCTGCGCGAACGGCGCTGCAGGTGTCGGTCCTGTCTGTCTGGGAAGTGGCCATGCTGGAGTCTCGCGGCCGACTCGTGCTGAAGATCGACTGCGACACGTGGATCCAGGACGCGTTGCGCGCTCCAGGCCTCGCCCTCGCGAACCTCACCCCCCACATCGCCGTCTGCAGCACGCGCCTGCCCGGCGCCTTCCACGGAGATCTGGCAGACCGGCTGATCGTAGCAACAGCAAGGGAGACCAACTCCGCCCTGGTGACGGCCGACAGCGCGATTCTTGGCTACGCGGCGGCCGGCTACGTCCAGGCCGTCGACGCAAGAAGGTGACCCTGACCTCATCCCCCTGCCCACGTCTCCCGATCCTGGGCCGCCATCGCGAGGGCCATGTCGGCCGGCAGCGGGGCCTCGAAGAGCACCTCCCGACGCGTGCGCGGATGCGTGATCCGCAGCGACGCCGCGTGGAGGGCCTGGCGGCCCATGCGCAGGCGTGAGCGGTCGGTGTCGGTCATCGCGCCCGTGCAGAACCGCGCGAAGATGTCGGGGTCGACGCCGTACAGTTTGTCGCCGACGACGGGATAGCCCAGGCCGCGGAGCGTGGCGCGGATCTGGTGCAGCCGCCCGGTCGTCGGAATCACCTCCACCGCGGAGATGGCGCCGTGCAGGGCGATCCGGCGAAACCGCGTCTCGGCCCATTCCGATCCTGCGGCGGCCACCGTCTCGGGAGTCGCATCCGGTTCGGGTTCGAACAGCACCGCCCGCCGTACGCTGGCCAGCGGGGCGGTTCGCAGGCGGCCGCGCGCGGTGAGTTCCACAGGGAAGGCGCCCTCAACCAGCACCACGTAGCGCTTCTGCACGGAGCGATTCTCGAACTGCGACCGGCACGCCTGGGCCGCCTTTGGGCTCAGGGCCACCAGCACGATGCCCGACGTTTCCCGGTCGAGCCGATTGACGAAGGCGGGCGCGTCGAGGCCGTAACTGGTCTTCAGGATGGCCCACAGCGTATGGTTGAAGTATCGCCCGCCGGGATGGCACGGCAGGTTGCCGGACTTGTTGATGACCAGCAGGTCGCGGTCGCGGTGCACCACATCGATATTCGAATCGATTTCGGGCTCGCGGACATCTCCCGGCACATACTCCACGACGTCCCCCGCCCGCAGCGCGCGGTCCGGGTCAGCCGTCTCGCCGTTCACCCGCACCGACCCGCCGGCGATGCGCTCGCGCCAGCCCTCGGCAGTGTGGTAGGGGAAGCGCGAGCAGAGGAAATCGAGGAGCGATTGCCCCTCGCGGTCGCGCGGAATCTGGAATCGGCCTTTGCGTTGCATGTCCCCGTCTCGCGTCCAGCGCACGTTCAGGTGCCTGACGCCCCGGAGCTGCGAACATACGCCGCCGGCCTATCGCGGTCCAGCCGGACTTGAGGCCGCAGAGGGCTCAAAGGGCTCGGCGGGGTTGCCGATGCAGTAGAGGGCGTCGTACGTGCGGATGAAGACGCGGTTGCCGCTGAAGAACGGATAGCTGCGGCCGAACGCCCAGGCGTACCATTTGCCCATATCGCTGCACCCGGTCATGGACCGGACCTGCAACGCCTTGGATTCATCGAACGGGCCGAAGTGGCCGAGGCGGTTCAGGACCTCCGGGCCGACGAGGCCGTCGGCGTTGATCGGGGCATTGCCGAATGTGCAGCTCTCCCCTCCCGGCAGGCCGGACCAGAGCCGCCCTCCGGCGGCAACCAGCCCGTGCGTGCCGCTAAGACGCAAGTCTCCCAGCCGCTGCCCGTCGCCCGCGTAGACACCGGCTCCGGACACATAGAGCCGCCCGCCCGCATAGACCGCCGTCTCGTCATCGCATCGGTGCAAGCTGTCGCGCCACAGCAGCCGCGCCTTCGCCCGGTCGGGGCCGTCCATCTCGACCTTCACCGCCCACACCCCGTCGCCGAACTCCTTCGTGCCGTTCGGCCCGCCGGAGCCGAAGAACAGGACGTTGCGCTCACGATCGACGGCAAACGTGTGGTGCCCCATGCCCCGCATGCTGGGATAGAGGGGATCGGCCAGCTTCCGGCCGTCCAGAGTGCGGTAGGTCTCACCGCGCGGGTTGACCACCATGTCCGTGCCATCGACGCGAAGGTGCACGAGCGAGCCGACGGGGCTGCGTCCGTTGTCCTGGGGGTCGTCCGCATCCTTCAGGCAGTCCTCCCACACCACGTCGCCGGTCTCAGTGTTGAGGCCGAACACGTAGCCCTGGCAGCGATACATCAGGCGCTGCCCCACCAGCACGGGCGAGTTGGCGCCCCACGTGTTGGCCTTCGTCGCGGCGTCCGAACCGGGCCGGCGCCCGCGTCCCGGCGCAAACATCCAGGTGAACCACCGTCGGCCGCCGTCGAGATCATACGCCGCCACGCAGCCGTAGGCGGTCGCGACATAGACAGCCCGTCCGTCTGAGCACGGCGTGGAAAAGGCCATGCCCATGCAGGTGTAGCCCCACGTCGGCACAACGAAGTTCCACGCCCGGCCGAGGTCGCGCAGCGGCCGCGCTTCCAGCGGCGCCGCGCACTGCCCCGCCAGCGGGGAGAACGCCCCTTTCCGGGTCAGCCGGCCGACCCCCAGTGCATCCAGCTCATTCTGGATGGCCTGCCGGCGCGCCTCGGCGGCCCCATTGAACTCGGCCGCCAGGACGTACATGCGACGCAGGGCGTCCCAGTAGCGGCGGCGCAGGGCCCGTGCCTCGGCGGCACCGGCCCCGGACAGCGCATCCAACGGGTCCACCTGCGCGCGCCACACCTCCCGCCCCGTATCCGCATCGAAGCACTGGAGCGTTGGGGCATCAGCCCCTTCGGGCCAACCCGGCTCGGAGACCACGTACAGGCGCTTGCCGACCGCGATGGGCTGGCCATCGCCGCAGTTCGCCAGCGGCGCGCGCCAGACCACGTTCTCCATGAGCGGCTTCGCCGGATCGGGGCCGCCGTTCCCTTGCGGCGCGGGTAGATCTGCGTATTCCCGCCACTGCGATACAGGCCGGCAGTCGCCGGGGTACACACCGGTCCCGTCGCCGCGATAGCCGATGGACGCCGCAGGGCTCGGCGAGCGGGACGCGAGCAGACATGCGAGGAGCGCCAGCGCGCGGTCCCGGGGTTTCATGCCGGACAGGAAAGCAGACCCTCGCACGGCCCGCAACACGGGAGTGAGCGGGCGATGGCCTCGGCCACCTCCTCCTGGACTTGTGAATCACAGGGAATGACGTGGTCCGCATACCGCAGATACAGCGGACGGCGCTCCGCGAACAGGTCCTCGAAGGTCTGATCCGCGCGCTTCGCGAGCCCGCGCGTGCCGAAGTCCCTGACTCTGGACTTCAGCGTGGCGATGTCGGCGTCGAGGAAGACGACGGTGCCGCAGGAGCGCAGATGGTGCATGGCCGCTTCGCTGTAGACCGCACTGCCGCCGGTGGCGATCACGTGTCGCTGCGGTGCGACGGAGAGCAGGACGCGCTCTTCCGCGCGGCGCAGCGCCAGGTAACCATCGCGGTCGACGATGTCCTGAAGCCTGCGTCCTTCAGCCGTCTGAAGGACGACATCCGTATCGACGAAGTCCAGCCCCAGACGCCGGGCCAGGATCACCCCCACGGTGCTCTTTCCCGAGCCCGGCATGCCGACCAGCACGATGTTGGTTCGTTCTCCCGACACAAAGGCCTCGCTTCTTCTCCCTCGACGCACCTCCGCGTGCGCACAGAGCTGCTGCACCGTACCACGCTCTACGGTGCGCCCCAAGCCGCAAGTCGGAATCGAGCCCCGGCAGCGAAATGGGCCTTGAGATTGAGCGCATAAATGCGGATAAGGCTGTTTCCATAAGTGTCCTGGATAGGGATGCTGGCAAGGGCATTCGACGTGAAAGGAGAAGACTGCACGATGAAGAGGCAGACGATGGCGGCAGTGATGATCACGATGGCGACACTGGCGGGAGCGGCCCTGGCGCAGGAAGAGGAGGCCGGCGTCGCGGCTGGAATCGAAGTTCCGGTGCTGTCCGCCTACGTGTGGCGCGGGCAGGTATTGAACGACGAAGCGGTGCTGCAGCCCTCTTTCGAGGTTTCCAAGGGCGGGTTCGCCCTCAACACCTGGGCGAACTACAACCTCACGGACAATGTGACCGACAACGCGGGAGACTGCAACGAGGTCGATCTGACCGCCTCGTACGAGCTCAGCGCGGGGCCCGCCACGTTCAACGCCGGGGTGGTCGAGTACCTGTTCCCCAACACGGATGCGTCGAGCACGCGCGAGGCCAGCATCGAAGCCTCTCTCGACAATCTGCCCGTGACCCCCGGGGCCACGGTGGTCTACGACTTCGACGAGGCCGATGGCTTCTATGTCGCGCTGTCCCTGTCGTACGGGCACGAGATCAGCGAGTCGCTCATGCTCAATCTCGAAGGCTCGATCGGCTACGGGTTCAGCAACTACAACGAGTTCTACTTCGGCGTGGCCGACGACGCGCTCAACGACGGCACCCTCTCGGCCGGACTGGATTACGCCGTCAATGACTCGTGGACGATCACACCGGCCGTCACCTACACGGCGCTGCTGGATAGCGACATCCGGGACGCGGCCAATGAACTGTACTTCGACGACCACCAGGTCGTGGGCTCTCTGACCGCATCCTGCGCGTTCTGAAGTCGACGACGTCAAGGGGGCGAGTTCCCCTCATCGTCCGCCCAACGCCCGCCCACGCGGGCTGATCCCTCAAAGAAAACAGCCGCCACTAAACCGTGGCGGCTGTCTCCAAACACAGTCTATCGTCCGATGTTAGGCGAGGATCGCGTCCTTCGCAGCCTTCGCCACGCGGAACTTGAGGACCGTCTTGGCGGGGATCTTGATCGCCTGGCCGGTCGCCGGGTTGCGGCCCATGCGAGCCTTCCGCTTCATCTTGATGAGCTTGCCCAGACCGGGCAGCGTGAAGCCGTCCTTCGCACCCGCATACGCCTGAGTCACCAGGGACTCGAGAGCGGCCGCAGCCTGCTTCTTGGTGATGCCAACGTCTTCCGCCACTTTCGCCAGGATCTGGGTCTTCGTCTTTGCCTTCGCCATGACTCTGTCTCCTTCTCGCTCGGGGTTGATCCCCTAACACCTTTACGGTGCGTTGATAGAAACTGAAACCGGGCAGCAACGCAAGCGAGAAAATGCCAAAAACGCCAAGAAAATTAGCTACGCACGCCGGAACGGGCCGTCGCCGTGGCCGCGCCGCCCTCTTTCACTCCGCATCGCTCAACCGTTCTAGCGACGCCTCGAACACCGGGAGGCCGGGCTGGGCTCGGGGCCGTGCAAGCCTGGGCTTGAGGCGATGCGTGCCCTGTGCTATTCGGTGCCCTAAGGAAGACACAGTTATGCCGATCTACGAATACGAGAGCCGGGACCCGGCCGCCGCGTGCAACACCTGTGCGCAGCCGTTCGAGCGCTTTCACCGGGCCGGCGAGGCACCGTTGACCGCCTGCCCTTCCTGCGGAGCGCCGGTCACCAAGCTGATCTCCGCGCCGTCTGTCGGCGCCTCCAAGAGCGGCTTCGACGATCGCGCCAAGCGCGCCGGATTCTCGAAGCTCAAGCGCCTCGGCAAGGGCGAATTCGAGAAGCAGTACTAGGCGCCGCGGATGGCGGGCTGCAGGCTGACGCTCAGCCGGTCCAGCCCCTCGGCCGCTGGCGAGCGGCGAACGGTGAACGGCAGCCGGAAAAGGCGCTTGGCTCGCACATCCTCGCCTTCAATCTCGCCGCTGACCTCTTCGCCGTTCCACCGGGCCGGAGGGATTCCCGCCCATTCCACGAGCCACACGATGACGTACGGGAACGTCTCCCCATCGAGGCAGTCGGCCGGCAGCGCGCTGCGGTGAAACTCCGTAAAACCGCGGTAGGCGCGCACGGTCACCGACCCCGGCGGGCCGATCAGGTCCAGCGTCGCGGCCAGTTCGGCCAGCGCCCGCGCGCACGGACGGCCCAGCACGTCGGCCAGGTCTTCTTCCGTCACAAGGTGCGGAAAGAGGAGCTTCCGCGTCAGCTGCACACTGCTCAGGACGGTCAGTTCCACCGCGACACCGGGCCCGTAGAGCTTCAGCGCTTCATCGGCCAGCGCCGTCCAGAACTTCGCCGCTGAGTTCTGATAGGGAATGCCATCGACAAAGAGCTTCTCGGCGGCGACGCCCTCCGTCGCCGCATCCTTCTGCGTGCTGCTCAGCAACCGTGACATTCACACCCTCCCTCTCGGTAGATGTATGTCAAATTCGTCAGAAGGTCAACGTGGTCTGGAGGGAAGTCCGCACTCCCCGGGTTGGTCGTCCCTCTCGGCCGGAAAGAAGGCCCCCGCGAGCTGCCCCTGCCTGACTGAGCCGCTTCTCACGACCTCCCGGCCATGCTTGCCCCGCCGACGTCCCTCAGGCTACCATGCCGCCCTTGAACGCTCCTGATCCAGCACGCGTGGAGGCCTCAACCGCGGACATCAGCCGTCGCCGGTTCATGCAGAGCACCGGTGTCGCCACGATCGGGCTGCTGGCCGGAGCGCGCGCTGCGAAGGCCGCGGCTCGACCGGCGGCGCCGTTCCGCTTCGGCGTCCTGACCGACGCTCACTATGCCGACATCCCGCCGCGGGGCACACGCTACCACCGGGACTCGGCGGACAAGCTGGCGGCCTGCGTCCGTGTGTTCAACGAGATCGGCGTCGCCTTCGCGATCGAGATCGGCGACCTCAAAGATCAGGATGAGCGCCCCGTCGAGGCCGCCACCCTCGGCTACCTCCGCCGTGCCGAGGGCATCCTGCGCGGATTCCGGGGGCCGTTGTACCACGTCGTGGGCAACCACGATGTCGACAGCCTGTCCAAGGCCGAGTTTCTCGGTGCCGTGGTCAACACGCGCACGGCGCCCGACGCGTCGCATTATGCCTGGAACGCCGGCGGCCTGCGGTTCGTCGTGCTGGACGCCTGCTACGACGCGCACGGCGCACCGTACGACCGTGGGGCATTTGCATGGACCGATTGCCAGATTCCGCAAGACCAGCTGGACTGGCTGCGAAACGAACTGCGCGCCGCCACCGAGCCGGTCATCGTGTTCACCCACCAACGACTGGACGGCGAGGATGACACCTGCGTACGAAACGCCGCGGCGGTGCGGTCGGTGCTGGAGGCCGACGGCCGCGTGCTGGCGGTCTTCCAGGGGCACCACCACGCGGGAGCCTACGCATACCTCAACGGCATCCATTACTACACGCTGCGGGCCATGGTCGAGGGGCCGGGACTGGAGAACAACGCATACGCCGTCGTGGAGACCGCGCCGGACGGGAACATCGTCGTGACCGGCCACGGGCGCGCCACCAGCATGACGCTACCCTCCAACGCGGCCGGCATCGCGCGCTGAGCCCGCCGCGCCCCGGATGCGGATGCGTTCACGAGTGGGCGCATCTGCGGTCCATTGACCTCCATTAGGCTGCTTGGGCCTGCCAGAGGGA
>CAZJBP010000144.1:0-9532 GCA_964544115.1 uncultured Victivallales bacterium
GATCCGTTTGACCCGATCCGCGACACATCCCTCGCAAGGCACGGGCCGGTGCTTCAAACCGGCCGACGACGCCTGGCCCCGGCCTCGCGCAAACTCGCAGAGGACCCCGATTCCGGCGTTGCGCGCGGCGCGCCGGCGTGTATGCTCTGCGCCATGTTACAGTCGCTTCGCATCCGCAACCTGGCCATTGCTGACGACGTCTCGGTGGAGTTCGTCCCGGGGCTGAACGTCATCACCGGCGAGACGGGCGCGGGCAAGTCGCTGATGGTGGCCGCGCTGAACCTGGTGCTGGGCGAGCGGGCCGACCGCACGATGATCCGCGCGGGAGAGGAGACCTGCACCGTCGAGGCGGCGTTCGAACTGAGCGACACCCGGGCCGTCGATGCCGTGCTGGCGGACCTGGGCCTGGCCGAGTGCGACGCCGGCCAGCTGATCATCCGCCGCATCGTGTCGTCCGCCGGCGCCAGCCGCAACCTCGTTAACGATTCGTCGGCTACCCTCCAGACCCTCAAGGCGCTCGGGGACGTGCTCGTGGACCTGCACGGCCCGCACGACCACCAGTCCCTCCTCAGCCCGGCCTTCCAGCTGCAGGTCCTGGACGAGTTCGGCCAGACGCGCAAGGAGCTGGCCGCCTACCGCGAGGTGTTCGACGCCATTCGCGCCCTCGAGGCGCGCCGAGCCGAGCTGGAATCCGCCGGCGAGAACACGGCCGAGCGCATCGAGACCCTCCGCTACCAGCTCTCCGAGATCGACGACGCGCAGGTGTCGGCCGGGGAGGAGGACGCGGTGACGGAGGAACTCACCCGAGTGGCCAACGCGTCGCGCATCCTCGAGCTGGCCGGCGCCGCGCGCGCGGCCCTGACCGAGGACGAGGCGGCCGCCTTCAACCGGCTGGTCGACGCCCAGCGCGCGCTCGGGGAGCTGACCGGCCTGATGGGGCGCGCAGCCGGCGAGTGGCTGCAGGAGGCGAAGGGGCTGGCGATGCAGGCGCAGGAGCTCTCCAACAGCATCGCGTCCGAGTCCGAGCGCATCGACGCCGACCCCGGCCGCCTGCAGTGGCTGGAGAACCGCATGGCTGTCCTGCAGAAGCTGAAGAGAAAGCACGGGGCGACGCTGGCCGATGTCCTGGCAGCCCGCGAGCGCCTGGCCGCCTCCCTCGCCGACCTGGAGACGCGGGGCGAGCGGCTGGCGGCCATGGACGCCGAGCTGCGGGCGTTGCGCGCCCGACGGACCGCCGCCGGCGGCGAGTTGACGGCGGCCCGCGCGCGCGCGGCGCGCAAGCTGTCGGCCGCAGTGGTGAAGGAATTGAAGGATCTCGGGTTTGCGCACGGCGGGTTCGACGCGGCCCTGAGCGGGTCCGAGCCGCAGCGCTCCGGCCTGGACGCGGTCGAGTTCGGGTTCGCCCCCAACGTCGGCGAGCCCATGCGCCCGCTCCGGGCCATCGCGTCCAGCGGCGAAATCTCGCGCGTGATGCTGGCGGTCAAGGCCGCGCTGGCCGCCCACGACCGCATCCCGGTGCTGGTCTTCGACGAAATCGACGCCAACCTGGGCGGCGTGACCGGCAGCGCGGTGGGGCTGAAGCTGGCGCGCGTGGCGGCCACGCACCAGGTGCTCTGTATCACGCACCTGCCCCAGGTGGCCGTTCACGGCGCGCGGCATCTCGTCGTCGGCAAAGAGGTGCATCAGAAGCGCACGCTCACGCGGATTACCCCGGTGGAAGGCGATGCGCGGGCGGAGGAAATCGCCCGCATGCTCGGCGGGAAGGACCTGACCAGCGTGACGCTGCAGCACGCCCGCGAGATGCTGAAGCCCGCCGGCGCGGCGCGCCGAAGCGTCAGTGAGCAGTGACCCGTTATCAGTGATCGGTCATCGGCGATAAGGATCGGCGGAGGGCTCGATTACAGAGGGGTCCATTTCAGGAGCGTCAACAGTCACTGGCCACTGGTCAATGGCAGCCCATGGGATGCGGGTTGACAGGCTGCAGGCTGTTGGGAAGAACGAGATCCTTCGCTTTCACCTAATAGCCTACTGCCTAAATCGCTAGCAGCCTTTGCGGCCCTGCGGGACGCCACTGATCACCGATAACTGATCACTTCCCCCGGCCCCCTGATGATCCGCGCCGCACGGTCGCCAGCACCAGCGTGGCTTGCCCCGTACCGGCGCCGCGCGGCGCCGCGCGGATGTCGCACGAGACCAGGCGCCAGGGCGGGCGCGCGGCGGAAGCCACGTCTGCCAGCGCCATCACGTCGCGAAGCGGCGCCTCGCGGAACGTTGCCGTCGTCGTCACTTCCGACCACCCGTCGCCGAACGACCGCGTCTCGGTGCGCACGTCGTCCGGCTTCACGCCGGCCGCGGGCAGCGCCGGGAGGATTGTCGGCGACTGCAGGACCTCTTCGCCCAGCGACTCCACGGCCAGCAGCGCAGCGCGAACGGATTCGTCGTCGCGCTGGAGGCGCTGCAGCTGCGCGAGCTCGGACTCCTTGCGGGCAATCCGTTCGGAGGCGCCCTGCGCAAGGGCGAGGGACCGGAGGCTGGCGACCACCGCCGCCCCGAAGACCAGGCCGGCCGCCGCCCACAGCAGCGTGCGGGAAAGGGCAAGCTTCATCATTCGGCACCTCCGCCGCCCTCAAGTGTGAACGGAATGCGCCCGTCGTTGCCGGCATCCCGCCGGTCGAGACGGGGCGTGTAGCCCTGCGCCTTCAGGCACTGGACCAGGCCCTCCGCGCCGCCCCAGGCGCCGGCATTGCCCACGAGGGTCACCCGGTCGGGACCCACGGTCAGCTGTGAGAGCCGGATGTCGGCCTGCGCCGCGGCGGACAGCAGGGCCGAGACGTGGGCCGCGGCGGAAGGGCGGAACAGCGCCTGGATGGGGGCGGACTCCTCCCGTCGGGCGTCCACCGCCTGGCGGACCTGCCCGATCGCATGCTCCCCTCGGGCCACAATCGGAAAGCCGGCCAGATCGGAGGACAGGGCGCTGAAGGCCAGATCCAGCGAGCGCTCGCGCTGCGCCAGGTTGCCGCGCCACACCATGTTGGCCGCCAGCAAGGCCACGCCGGCGGCCAGCGTGGCCCAGGCGGCCAGCGCAGCGCGGCGAGCCTCGCGCCGGCGCAGCAGAGGATGGGTCAGATCGCCCGACCGCAGGTTGCAGGGCAGCGCGCCGGGGCACAGCGCCCGCCGGGCCACGGCCCGCAGGCGGAACAGCGCCGGCTCCCGCGCGCACGTCGAGGGCCCGGGCCAGTCGCGGGCAACCGCAGCCGCCACGGCGTCGCGGCGGGCCTCGTCCGCGGCCTCGCTGCCGGTCCACACCCACTCCACGGCGGTGCCGGGCGCGAACAGCGACCTCAGAACATGGCCGATGTGGGAGGCGACATCGGCGCCGCGCAGGGCATAGGCGCCCAGCAGGTGCCCGCCCTGCCCCACGGCGAGAGCCGCGTCGGGCCCAAGCTGCACCACCGCGCGCACCGCGGGCGCGCCGCTGGGCAGCGGGATCTCGTGCGCGGCTTGCGTCCAGAGCGCAAGGCCCTCATGGTCAAGCACCGCGGGATCGATCCCGGCGGCGGCCAGATCCTGAACTTTGCGCTGGATGTCGGCGCGGCGTGCGCCGACCGCCAGAGCCTGCAGCTTGCCGGCCGTGGTGACCCGGTCTCCGATGAAGTCGTAGAGGCAGTCCTCAATCGCAAACGGAAGATCGATGTCCAGCAGCGTCGGGAGAACCTTGCGGGCCTTGGCCGCATGCGCCAGCGGCGCCTCGATGCGGCGGACGAACCCTTCGCGCACGCCGAGATAGGAGACCACCGGCGTTCCGGCGGCCAGGTCGCGCCGCATCCGGTCGTCGCCCGGCTCGACGCGCTCGATGCGGATGCCGGCGCGGCCACGTTCGGCGCGCGCCATCAGACCGCCGACGGCCTGGGGCTCGACCGCGTAGCAGACCCGGCACCAGGACAGGGGCACTGGACGATTGGACATCATGACGGAACCGGTGCGCGCCCGGCGTGCTCGGCACGGCGGCGTCTCGTGGCGACCGTACGCCGTTGCTTGATCTGTAGAAGAACCCACCGCAGCAGGAGCACCAGCAGGGAAGCCGGGGGATACCAGGCGCCGATGGCGACCAGCTGGCGGTTGCCCACCAGCACACCCCACCCGATCAGCACCACCGAGAGGGCCAGTCCGCAAAGCCCCAGCGACAGCAGCAGCGAGCGCAGCACCTTGGAACTGGCGCTCGTTCTCCGCGTGCGCCGGAGACGAATTCGCTCTACGGGGGCGTCCATGCCACGCGTTGTAACCGAAATCCCCTGGGTTGAGAAGGTGAAAACTCTTTCAATCCGGCGCGGCATCGGGTTTAATCCGAGCTGGCGCAGGGCGTTGTGCCTCTCTGGCGCTCAAGGGGTTGGGTAATGTATTCTTCCTCGTCGCGCTCAGTCGTCGAACGCATTCTCGAGCCGGCGGGCGTCCACATCGGCAGCGAACACCCGTTCGACCTGGACGTGCATGACGAGCGCTTCTATGAGCGACTCCTCAAGGGCGGCTCGCTCGCGTTCGGCGAGTCCTACGTGGACGGGTGGTGGGATTGCGAACAGCTTGACGAGCTGGTCCGTCGGATCTTCACCAGCGGCGCACACGAGTCGGTGCCCGACCACCTGACGACCCGCCTGCAGGTGCTGCGCGCCCGGCTCTTCAATCTCCAATCCGTCCGCCGCGCGTTCCAGGTCGGCGAGCACCACTACGACATCGGCAACGATTTGTACGCGCGGATGCTCGGAGAAACCATGTCCTACACCTGCGCCTACTGGCGTCACGCCGGCGACCTGGACTCGGCGCAGCGGGCCAAGTTCGATCTCGTGTGCCGCAAGGTGGGGCTGCGCGAAGGCATGCACATTCTCGAGCTGGGCTGCGGGTGGGCGACGTTCGCCCGCCACGCCGCCGCCACGCACGGCGTGCGCGCGACGGCCTACACGGTGTCGAAGGAGCAGGCCGCCCTCGGCCGCGAACTGTGCGCGGGGCTGCCGGTCGACATCCGGCTCGCGGACTACCGTTCCGCCTCGGGGCAGTACGACGCCGTCGTCTCCATCGGGATCATGGAGCACATCGGGCACAAGAACTACCGGACCTACATGAACACCGCGCACCGCTGCCTCAAGCCGGGCGGCGTGGCCTTTGTGCACACCATCGGCGGCAACCGGAGTCGGATGCATATCGAGCCCTGGCTCGGAAAGTACATCTTCCCGAACGCGATGCTGCCCTCCATGAGCCAGCTGGGTGCCGCCATGGAGCGGTTGTTCGTCCTCGAGGACGTGCACAACATCGGCCCCGACTATGACCCGACGCTGATGGCGTGGTGGCGAAACTTTGAGGCGGCCTGGCCCGAGTTCGCTCCGCGTTACGGCGAGCGCTTCCGGCGGATGTGGCGCTATTACCTGCTGGGCTGCGCCGGCAGTTTCCGGGCGCGGTACACGCAGCTCTGGCAGATGGTCATGACGCGCACGCGCGATGGCCGCCCGCAGCCGGCATGCCGCGTGGTCTGAGGTATGGAGCACGTCGATACGATCATCGTGGGAGCGGGCCCGGCCGGCTCGACCTGCGCCCGGCAGCTTCGGCGCGCGGGCGTCGAGGTGTTGCTGCTCGACGGCGCCGCCTTCCCGCGGGAGAAACTGTGTGCGGGCTGGGTTACGCCCGCCTGCGCCCGCGACCTGGAGCTGGCCGAGTTCCCCGGAGGGCAGCTTCTGCTGCGGCGTTTCATCATCCACCGGGGAAAGGTCACGCTCCGCGTGCCCGTGCGCCAGCTCTCGGTGCGGCGCCGCGAGCTGGACGACTGGCTGCTCCGGCGGTGCGGCGCCCCCTGCGCCGTGCATGCCGTCCAATCGGTGGCACCCGACGGCGGCGGGTTCGTGGTCGATGACCAGTGGCGGTGCCGGCGTGTCGTGGGAGCCGGCGGCAGTGGCTGCCCGGTGTACCGCTGCCTGTTCGGGGCCGAGCAGCCGCGCGAACCCGGGTCGCGTATCGTCGCGCTGGAGGCGGAGTTCGCGCAGCCGGTCATCGAGGCGGACTGCCACCTGTGGTTCGGCCTGGACGGACTCCCCGGCTACGCGTGGTACGTCCCAAAGGCCGGCGCGCACGTGAACATCGGTCTGGGCGGCTACCATGATCGGCTCCAGGCCCGCGGGCTGCGGCTGGATGAGCTGTGGCGTCGCTTTGCCGACCACCTGGTGGGCCGCGGGTGGGTGACGTCGCCGCCCGTGCCGCGCGGACACCGGTACTACCTGCGGCAGCGGCGGGCGGCATCCTCCTGCGGCAACGCGTTTCTCGTCGGCGACGCCGCCGGGCTGGCGACGCGCGACCTGGGCGAGGGCATCGGCCCCGCCGCCCGATCCGGCCTGCTCACCGCAGCCGCAATCCTCGCCGGCACGCCGCCAGACTACGCCCGCATCTCCCGGTTCAGCCTGCCCGGCCTGCTCGCCAGCAGCTTGAGCTGATGCGCCCTGCGTCAGGGCTGGCTACGCCGCGCCGGCGTTGGTACTCTAAGGCCAGCATGGAGAGGGGGAAGGGACATGCGCAAGGGAATCGTTTCTGACGGACGTTTGGCCGGACTGATCCTGTTCTGGACTTTTCTCGTGAGCGTGCTGCGCGCCCTGCGCCTGCCG
The DNA here is from genome assembly GCA_964544115.1 of uncultured Victivallales bacterium. Lineage (GTDB taxonomy): Bacteria > Verrucomicrobiota > Kiritimatiellia > UBA8416 > JADHWI01 > CAZJBP01. Next base: position 6,639 of record CAZJBP010000144.1, read on the forward strand.
AACGACTTTGCCGAGGCGCACTGGCTGCTGGATTACCGGTTCGGGTTCATCAAGCGCGGGCTGGTCGGATCACTCTACACGCTGGGATGCCGCGCCTCTGGCGGGTCCCCCACCCCCGCAAGCATCGCCGTGCTGTCGGCCATCCTTTACGCCGCCGAGTGCGCTGCGCTGTGTTTCATCCTGTGGCGCATCCTGCGACGGCAGTCCTTCGGCTACGCCGGCGTGCTGGTCGCCCTGGTGTTCGTCTCCTCGCCCTTTGTGGTTATGAGCGCGCACCTATTCGGCTATTTCGACGGCCTGCTCTACGTGCTGGCCATCGCCGCGATCGCCCTGATCCTGCGCGGACGCCCGCTGGCTGCGGCGCCGCTCCAGATCGCGGCCCTGCTGGTCCATGAGAGCTACCTCTTCGTGGGCTTCCCGCTGGCCGTGGCGGCGTCGGCGCTGACCTGCGCCACGCCGGAGCGGCGGGGCGCGTGGCGCGGCCATGCGGCCACCCATGCCCTCGCGCTGCTCGCGGCCGCCGCCGTCATCGTGCACCAGTCCGCGCTCGTCGACCCGCTCGCGCTGCGCGGCCAGCTGTCGGCGTATCTCAAGACCTTCGACTTCATCGCCTCACGCAGCGAGTGGATCGCCGTCTGGCAGACCACGAGCTTCCCGGATTTCTTCCATCGGCAGGCCGGCCTGTTCGCGAAGCGCTGCCTGGACCCCGTGGTCGCCCTGCCGGTGCTGCCGCCGCTGCTGGCCCTGCTCTCCGTCGCCTGGGTGGTGTTTCGCACGGCGGTCCCGCCACGGCTGCTCGCGCTGCTGGCCGGGGCGACACTGTGCCCCCTGGCCATGCACGCCATGGCCTGGGACACCGCGCGCATCTCGTGCTACCCCCTGGGAGGCGCCCTGATCGCCGTGTGGATGCTCTGCGAGTTGCGCGCGCCGTCCGCCGCGGTGCCCCGCGTGTGGGGGGCCCTCCTCGCGCTGCTGGCGCTGGGGGTCAACATCCGGGTCGGCATCCCGCTGATGGACTTCAGGACCGAGCTCTTCCCCGAGTCCCTCCGCATGCTGCTCTATGCGCCGGCGCTCGCGTTCACCGCCGCGCTGGCGATTCGACAGGCCGTCGTGGAACGCAGCCCCGTCGAAGATGCGGCATGCCTGGAAGAGGCCGGGTGAGAACTGCCGCGAGGCAGGACCGCCGCTATCGCGGCATCTGCGCGTTGTGGCGCTGCTCGAAGCGGGTGATGGCCGGCTCGTGCTGGAGCGTGAGGCCGACGTCATCGAGGCCGCGGACGAGGTGGCCCTTGACGGCCGGGTCGACGTCGAAGTGGTAGTTGGCTTCCTCGCCCATGTGGACGACGATGCGCTGCTCATCGAGGTCGACGGTCAGCTCCAGCGCCGGGAACCGCTCGGCGAAGTCGAACAGTTCGTCCACGACGGCCTCCGGCAGCTCCACAGTCAGCAGCCCGTTCTTGACCGCGTTGTTCGCGAAGATGTCGGCAAACCCCTTGAGGCGCTGGCCGCCGCGTTCGATCGACGGGGCGATGACCACGCGGAAACCGGCCTGCATGACAGCCCACACCGCGTGCTCGCGACTGGAGCCGCACCCGAAGTTGTTCCGCGCCAGCAGCACGGTGGCGCCGCGGTAACGCGGCTGGTTCAGCGTGAAGTCCGGGTCCGGCGTGCCGTCGGCCCTCCGCGCCCAGTCGAAGAAGAGCGCCTCGCCGAAGCCGGTCCGGCGAATCGACTTCAGGAACTGCTTCGGGATGATCTGGTCCGTGTCGATGTTCGCCCGGTTGACCGGGGCCACGCGTCCGCGATGGGTTCTGAATGCCTGCACGTCGTCGGCCTCCTCATATCCACTCGCGCACGTCCACGAGCCGCCCGGCCACGGCCGCGGCCGCAGCCATTTCCGGACTCAGCAAGTGCGTGCGCCCGCCCTTGCCCTGGCGTCCCTCGAAGTTCCGGTTCGACGTGGACGCGCAGCGCTGGCCGGGGCGCAGCTGGTCGGGGTTCATCCCCAGGCACATGCTGCAGCCTGCGAAGCGCCACTCGGCCCCGGCCGACGTGAAGATGCGGTCCAGCCCCTCGGCCTCCGCCTGCCGCCGCACCCGCTCGGACCCCGGCACGACCAGCATCTGCACGCCGGCGGCCACGCGGCGGCCCTTCATCAGCGCCGCCGCGCGGCGGAGGTCCTCGATGCGCCCGTTGGTGCAGCTGCCGAGGAACACCACGTCGATCGCGATGTCGGTCATGCGCGTGCCGGGCACGAGGCCCATGTACTCGAGAGCGCGCTCGACATCCGCGCGACCGGCATGCGGGGCCTCTCCCGGCGCCGGCACGGCGCCGGTGATGTCAACAACCATCCCGGGGTTGGTGCCCCAGGTGACCTGCGGCGCCAGCGCGGCGGCGTCGACGCGGACCGTGCGGTCGAACGCGGCTTCGGGGTCGCCCGGCAAGGTGCGCCAGTAGCGGATCGCCTCCTCCAGCGCGGCGCCGCGCGGCGCGAACGGCCGGTCTTCCGAGGCGATGTAGGCAAAGGTCGTGTCATCCGGCGCAATCATCCCCGCGCGCGCCCCGCCTTCGATGCTCATGTTGCAGATGGTCATGCGCTCTTCCATCGACAGGCCGCGGATGGTGTCGCCGGCGTATTCCATGACGTAGCCGGTGCCGCCGGCGGTGCCGATGGCGCCGATGAGCTTCAGGATCATGTCCTTGGACGTCACGCCCTTCGCCAGGCGCCCGGAGAACTCGACGTTCAGCGTGCGCGCGCGCTGCTGGCGCAGGGTCTGGGTCGCCAGGACGTGCTCGACCTCGCTGGTGCCGATGCCCTGCGCCAGCGCCCCGAACGCGCCGTGGGTCGAGGTGTGGGAGTCGCCGCAGACGACGGTCATGCCCGGCTGGGTGCG
>CAZJBP010000145.1:0-9147 GCA_964544115.1 uncultured Victivallales bacterium
GCGATCGGCCAGATCTTCAATATTTCCTGCAAGCGGGCGGTCACCCTCCGCGACTATCTGGGCTACTTCAAGGAGACCATGGGCAGTTCGTCGGAGTTGGTGCCCACGCCGGTCGAGACGATCCTGGCGAACCATGGCGCCGACGGCCGTGTTTCGGCGTATTGGCTCCGCTTCCTTTGCCTGCATATGTGTTTTGACATCACCAAGGCCCGCGAGCGGTTGGGCTACAACCCGCAGAGTGAGTTGCGCCAAAGCGTGCACCGGGTGGTCGAGTGGGCGAGGCAGACACATTCTGTTCGTGGGTGAGGCGGGTTGTCCGTGACGGACTGCGGCGGGCTGACCGTGTCCGGTTGTTCCATCAGCTCCAATGAGTATTTGACGGCGGGCAATTCGACGGTTTGGGGCGGCGGCCTTTACATCGCCTCCAGCAGCGTCACGGTCAGCAACTGCCTGGTGAGCCAGAACCGGTTGATCATCGCGGGGAATTACAATTCCTCGCTGCTGGGCGGCGGCCTGCACCTGGACATCGGCGGGTTGCTGGTGATTCGCGAGTCCGTCATTTCGTCCAACAGATGCAGCACCCAGGTGGGACGGGAGGGTGCCGGGGTCTATGTCGGCGGGGGCGCGTGTCTGGTGCGGAACTGCCTGGTGGCGGGGAATTCCAATCCGGGCAACACGGCGTCCGCCGGCGTCAGCGGCAAGGGCTCCGGCCTTTACCTGAACGGCGCCGGCGCCAGCATGAACGTTGAAAACTGCACGGTGGCGAACAACGCCAGCCAGGGGATCGGCCAGGCGAGCGGGACGCTCACCGTGACCAACTCGATCCTCTGGGGGAATGGGGATGATCTAACGGGTGTGGTGGCGGTGGCCTTCAGCGACATCCAGACCGCCGACAGTTTCTGGACCAATGGGACACTGGGGTGCATCAGCGCGGATCCGCTGTTTGCGAATGCCAATGCGGGCGATTACCGTCTCTCCAAAGGCTCGCCGTGCGTGAATGTCGGGTTTAACCAGAATTGGATGAGCGGAAGCGTGGATCTGGGCGGCGGCAGGCGGGTGTTGTCCGGCACGGTGGATCTGGGCGCCTACGAAGCCCCTTCGCTCAAGCCGGGCGCCGTGATGCTGATCAGATAGCCGTAAAACGGGATAGACGGTGCAGTCCGAAGGTCACTCCCCCAGGATTCGCCCTTCCAGGCGCGGCAGCAGGCCGGCCCGGGCGCAGGCGGAGAGGTTGTGCATCAGCCCGCGGTAGACCCGCCCGTAGAGCTTGGCGTCCAGCGGCGCGATGCTGTGGCTGTCGGGGATGCCCCACGGATTCGAGTAACCGTGCAGGAACAGGGTCAAGGCCCAGAGGCTCTCCTCCAGCCGGCGCGGGTCCCCGTCCAATTCGTAAAGATAGGCGACGCATTCCGGGAACATGTCCACCACCTTGGGGCCCGTGGACCGATCGTTGTAACGCTGGAACCCGATGCGCACCCAGCGCTCCAGCAGGTCCCGTGCCCACGCCTCGCCGGTGGCCTTGTGGTACAGGCAGACGCCCATCAGGATGGTATTCACCGCGAAACTCGTGCCCAGCAGACGCTCGCCCGGCCCCGTGTGGCCGGCCTCTTTCCGGAGTTGTTCGGCGAAATCCGCCCCCTGGCCCGCATCCACCAGTTCCCGGATCAGGTCCGCCGCCGCCGTCCTGTACCGCGCTTCGCCGGTCAGCTCGTAGCCGAACACATAGGCGATGACGGCCCAGCCCAGCTCGCGATTGAAGACGTGCTGCCCTCGCAGCTCCGGCTCCGCCAGCCAGCGGAGATTGTACTCGCAGATGGCGCGCACCACCTCCGGCACGTCGTCGTCGCCGGTGATGCAGTAGTAATAATAAAGCCCCTGTGTCCACTGGTGGCTGGGGTAGGCGGTCGAGCAGGCGGTGTGATCGAACGTGTGGCACGGCGTGCCGCGGTGCTGCTGCCAGTGGTCGGAGTGGTGCACGAAGTCCACCTCGATCTGGTGGCGCGACACGGCGGTCAGCTTGCGCAGCACGGCCTCGCTTCGCGTCCGCAGCGCCTCCAGGGCCAGGCCGTAGATGGCGTCGTATTCGTTGTTCGACCACACGGGGCGCAGCGCCTCGACCGGGAACAGCGAGGTCAGGGGCCAGACCGAGGCGGTACCCCCTAGCCCGGCGCTGAAGGGGTAGTCGCGCGCGGGCTTCTCCCCGTGCGGGCGCATGCCGAGCCCGGCGTAGCCGTTGGAGTAGGGGGTGTGCGGCGAATCGCCGAAGTCGAACATGTTCCCCGCCACCTGGAAGCGGTCCGTGGCGCGCTTGAGGTAGAAATGGAAAAACCCGGCGCCCGGCTCCCGGCCGGTGAGCAGGCGGGGGGCGTCCCACGTGGCGCCGGCCCGCGCGCTGTCGGCGGCGTCCAGCCAGCCGGACACGGGCTCGAGATAGGCGGCCTCCGGTGCGGCCAGCAGGGCGTCCGCCCCCTCCGGCGTGGTGAAGACGAAAGCGAAGCGGTGCTGGCTGCTGCGGCCCTGCGGCAGGCGCAGCACGCCCGCCCGCTCCGGCCAGAGACCCACCGCCACTGCGCCCGGCATCACATCCACCGTCTTGGGCCGCTGGTCCTCCAGGAAGCGCATGGCCGCCGTCATGGCCACCCCCTCATCTTCCAGCCCCACGACGGGGTCCACGGAATAGTGGCTCGAGTAGAAGGGGGGGTAGGCCGCGGTGTCACCGAGCACCGCCACATCGTCCACATGGGCGCGGGCCTGCGTCGCGTCAATGAGAATGGGCACGGCGTGGGCCACACGCGCCACCCGGCGCAGACCCAGCGTGCTGTGCGCCCGCTGCACCACCAGCGCCCGGCCGTTTTTCAGCCCTTCCAGCGCGAAGCCGGCGTCCAGGTTGCGCACGGAGAGGTAGTCGTGCCCGGGCAGGCGATGGAAGAACTGGTACGTGAGCCGGAAACCCTCCACGCCGGCCAGGAACTCCACGCGGAACCGGGCGTCCACGGACCGGCGGCCCGTGGCATCGCGATGCTCCGCCTCCCAGCTCAGTTGCAGGCGTTGCGGGCCTTCGGCTTCCACCGTCAGCGGCCCGACGGCCGCAGGCGCAAACACGCGCCCCTCGTGGTCGGTCACCCGGAACGCGCCGAACGCGGGGCCGGCCAGTGGACGGCCGTTCCAGGCGATCTTCCGCACCGGGTCGCCCGCCGTGGGATCCAGCGTCACCCGCAGCCGTCCCACGGCCGCCGTCACCGCGCCGCCCTCGCGTTCCACATGCAGCGGCCGCACGAGGGCGGCCGGGGAGGGGCCGGTCAGCACGGTGTGGCGTCCGGTGGCGGTGGCCTGGAAATCGAGCTGCACCCAGCGCGGCGAACCGTCCGGCCACCGGACCAGCGGGCGCGCCTGCGCGGGCGTCAGGCTTCCGTCGGGCCGGCGCACGTGAAAGTCCGTACCCGTTTCGCCGCGTGAAAGAGGAATGCTGACCCGCCCCGGCCACACCGCCGCACCCGCCGGCAGCCCGGCCAGGTCAAATGTCCATGTCGTATTCATTCGCTTTCCTTGTCGCCAGGAATTCATGGTGTATGGATCCGGGACTCGCTTTCCATCTCGGTCTATGTCGAGCCTGTTGGCTGGCAGCAAAGCGCATGGGTCGCTCCTCGAAGATCAGTGCGCGGGCCCCCTGGGCTCCAGGCAAGGAGCCCGTGAACGGGAAGCCAGTAAAGCACGCTTTGCCAGGGGATGCAAGGATGACCCCAGGCGCGGGTTCAGCGACCAGAGAGAGGGCAGGGGGAGCAGGTCTTCTCTTTTTTCATTTAGGAGAAGCGGAGGAAAAGAAAAGAGAAACAAGGTCAGTCCCAGACGGGCGATGTCATCCATTGCGCGCCGGTCCGGCAGGCGCGACACCCGCCGCCCCTTCGTCCGCCACTGGCCGGCAAAGAGCGTGCCGGCGTGAACGCCATGACGGCGCAACGGAATAGCCAACTCCACAAACCCCTTCCAGCAGCGGTGCACGACATAACCCGGCGCCGTCGCGGCCTGCTTGTTGACCTCCTTAATATCCAATGAATGGACAGAATAATCCATGGCGTTTATCCGTGCGCGATCTATACGGAACATCAACCGGATTGGAAAGCGCGGAGCGAGCCATGCCAAAAAGAGAGACACGGTTGGCGGCGGATGCGTGTTTTGCATGACCTGCGAGACGGTGTGCCCCGTCAAGGCCATCCGGGTGAAGAGCGTGGGAAACCTGAAGTGGATCCCCGCCCGGATCGACGGCCGCACGCGATACGTGGTCGGCAGCCGAGGCGGGTACGGCGCCAGCACATTCCCGCCCGGCGGCAAAGAGGTCCTCTGCGACTACCAGGGCCGAACCGGGGATGACATGATCTTTCCTGATGCCGCGCTGTGAGTTCCACGGGCATGTGCGGGATGGCGGGGGATGCGCCCTTGTTTCCGCCGCGACCCTCTGGTACAATCATCGCAATCGCTGCGTTTCCTCGGGTCGGTGCCAACACGAGGATGCCGGCGGGCTCCGAGAAGGGACTGTCCGTGCCTCTATGAACGATGCCATTCTGGCTTGGCGTGAACTGATCGACCGTGCCCGGCCTCTCCCCGCAGCTCAGCCGGGGATCCGTCTTCTGGTGGAAGGCGCTCATCGGATTCTGGGTCTGGAGCTTGTGCAGCGGGTGTACCGGCTGGAGGATGTCGGGTTCAAGGGGCGCACCTGGCGCGATCCGCGCGTGGACAGTCCCAGCACCGACCCCGAAGTCCGGGAGTATGCCGCCCTGGCCCACTCCGACTGCGGAACCTGCGGGACCGCGGCTCGCGAACTGGAAACCCTCGCCTGCGCCTACCGGATCACGGGAGAAGCGTGCTTCTCCGACAGGATCGTACGGCAACTGGCCGAACTGGCCACATGGTCACCCTTGCAGCGACCGGGGTGGAACTACGCCAAACCCGGGCCCGACGGCAAAGGGGGTGCCTGGCTCGCCACTGGAGAGGGTGTCCACGCCGTGGTGCATACGCTCGACCTTCTGCCGGCCGGAGCCGTGCCTCCCGGCGTGCGGGCGGACCTGGCACGGCTTCTGGAGAAGGAGATCGAGGAAATCGCTGACGACTGGGCAGCGAAGCGGACCTGGTTCATCCGGACCAACAACGCGATCACCAACCAGTGGATTGCGCCAACCGCGGCCCTGGTGCAGGCATGCCTCTTTCTGGGGCCGGAGCGATACCCAGACGTGTACCGGCTCGGGGTCTCCAATCTGCGACAATCGGTGGAAAGCCACAGCGGCGAGGGGTCCTTCGAAGAAGGCTTCGGCTATGCCCACTATGTGCGCCATCTTTTCTACGCCACGCACGCCATGGCCGTTCACGGCGACCAGGAGCTGTACGATCACCCCTTCTTCCGCAACTTCGGCACTTGGTACGTGCACCATTACCAGCCCGGCGGGTTCTACATCAACTGCTTCGATGCCGGCCATGCTGCCCGCGAGATGCCGCCGGCCGCTGACGACCTCGGCTGGCTCGCGATCCGGCAGCGAAGTGGAAAGGCGCCATCCGACAGCCGTGCGGACCTGCTGGCGCTGACGGCGGTCTGCACCGGCAACCAGGACGCGCTGTGGGCGCTACGCCGGCTGCACGGCGCGTTCCCGGCCACGCTCAACGGCTTGGCGGCGAGCGCTCTCCCGCCGCCCGCGGCGGCATACCAGCCGGCGCTATACGCCGCCTACGATCGCGCCCGGCGGGTGAACTGGCGCAGTTCGTGGCGACCGGACGCTTCCGGCATCTGGGTGCGGGGCGGGCACCCCCTCGACCAGCACGACCACAACGACCGGGGCCACGTGAACTTCGTCGCGCGAGGTCGGCCGATCCTGATCGAGGCGGGGACTCCGTCGTATGCGAACCTGAAGCTGCCGAGCCACTATGCGTCCGGCGCAGGCCACAATGTGCTGCAGGTGGGCCTGGCGGAGGTGGCGGTCGGCGACCAGGCAGCGCGCATGAGCCCACCGCACGGGTGGCAGAAGCCGCGGACCGAAGCTCCCTTGACGGTCCGCCGCCTGGACGCCGACGGCGGAGAAGTCGAAGTTGACGGGACGAAGGGATATGACGGCGTGCACCGGTGGCATCGGGTAGTGCGCTGGACGGCTGGCGACGTGCAGGTGCTTGACGATGTGGAGCTGACGGCAGGCGAGACACAGGTGGTCGTGTTTCGCTGGCACCTGGGGACCAGCGAGCCGGTTCAGGTGACTGCCGACTCGGACGGCCGGATCGTGGCAGTCTGGGCGGACGCCACGATCCGGGTGGCCGCCGACCGGCCCCTGCGGGCCGTAGCCGTCCCGATGCCGGACCATACCCTGCGCTTGCGTCTGCCACAGCCGGGACAGGAGGATGTCGACGACCTTCATACATGCCTGGTCATCCAGACCGAGAAGCCCGTGTCCGCCGTGAGGATCGAAACATCCATTGCGGTCCGACGGGACTGACGATTATCACCTGTAACTGGACGACTAAGCCACAGATCGATCTGCCAAGGTTATGCCCGAAGGACCTTGATTCTCTCTTGAGGCGTGACGCCAGTCAATGGAGAAACAAGGGGGGCTACCCGCACCCCATTCACTTGTCGGGCAGAAACGACAGGTGCGGTTTCGCGCTGATCCCCTCCGGATTGTGACACCATGAGCATTTCAGGGGACAGCCTTTCAGGAACACCGTCGTCCGAATGCCCGGCCCATCGTGGATTGAAAAGCGCTGAATCTCAAATATCCGGCCCGTCATCGGCCGCTCCTTGTATTACCCCCGGTGACGGTGACGCGTCAGGATCTCTTCCTGCAATTCCGCACTGAGCGTGACAAACCGGGCCGAAAATCCGCCGACCCGCACGATCAGGTTCGGGTACTGTTCCGGATGCTTCCGCGCCTGTTTGAGGTCCTCGACGCAGGTCGTGTTTCCCTGGAAAATCATGCCACCGCCATCGAGATAGCGTTTCAGCAGGCTCCCCAGGATTTCAGGCTGCGCGAGTTCCGGGGCAACGTCCCACATGGTCGTGGCCCCGCCGGAGACAATCGAGTAATCGAGCGTCACGCACGAGTTGATGGCCGCCGTGATGCCCTTGTCCATGGCCATATTCTGAGGCGTCATGCCATGCCCGATGCGGGCCCCCGCCTTCTGCCCATCGGCACGCGCGCCCAGCTCCCGGCTGGCGCCGGGCCCCCAGACGAAAGTGAACAGCATCGGCTTCAGACTCCCGCCGAAACGGTTTTTCGCCCCGGTGGCGGCGCTGCAAACCGTGCGCATGACGCGGTTCGCCATCGCATCCGCCTCCGCGTTCTCACAGCCATAGCGCGGAATCCGCGTCAACCGCTGTCGAAGCGCTTCCTGTCCCTTGTAGTCGGCCCGCATCGCCGCCAGCAAGTCGGCGGCCGACACAAATCGCTGCTCGAACACGGCTTGCCGGATGGCGTGCAGGGAATCCGCTGCCGCCGTGATGGCTAGCGGAGCGAACCCGTAGTCGTGATAGCGCGCGCCGCCGTCCTGCTGGTCCCGGCCGCGCGCCACGCAGTCTCCCGTCAGGCTCGACAGCAGGCAGGTCGGCCTCCATCGGGCAAAAGCCTCGCTGCCCAGGTCGAGCGCCCGGACGAGTTCGGAAAATTCGCGGACCAGCTCGTGTTCGACCGCGGCATACAGGTCTTCAAAATCGCGATACTCCGGCAGCGTCCGGCCCGGGGGGATGAGCGGCTTCCCGGTCAGGAGATCGACGCCGCCGTTCAGCACGAGTTCCACGGACTTGGCGACATTCATGCAACCGGTGAAGTTCATGTCGGAGGCCATGCCTTGCACGCTGATCTCCATGCACCCGCCGGCCATATACATGGCGGCGTCCGCCGGCGGCACTCCGCTCCGCGTGATCGCTTCCAGACACGCTTCTTCATTGTAGATCTGGGCGCGGTTCCGGCCATGGAGGAGATACCGGACCGTCAGGTCGCGGAAGTCCGCCGGATCCTTCCGGGCCAAGCGAACGTAAACCGAGGGATGGGTCTGATCGAGCGCGGCTATGGAATTGAGGATCATCGAGGAGAGCGGATTGAGCGATGACGAACCGTCCGGATGCGTCCCGCCCACCATGACGGCTTCCACCCAGCCGTCCTCCAACTGAATGCGCTCGTGCAAGCGCAGCATCAGTTCGTCAACCAGCTCCTTGGCTTCCTCACGGGTGGTCGACCCCGTCGCCAGATCGTGCTCCAGGTAGGGCCACAGGAAGTAATCCAGGCGTCCCGGTCCATTGCCGCCATAGGGATTCTCGAACATGACGACCAGGTGCTGAAAATGGAACGTCTGAACCGCCTCATGGAAGGTACGCGCCGGTTTTCGGGGCACCCGATGGCACAACCGGGCAAGGCCTGCCAGGCGGTCACGCTCGGCGCCGGTCGCGGTTCGCGCCTTGTCCCGGAGCGCCGCCACATATCGGTCGTTCCAGCGAAGCGCGCTTTTCCACAAGAGCAGCGCGCCGCGATAGAATTGCCTGCTCTTGGCGTCCGGGGCTGCAGCCAACGCCTGGCGCAGACGCTTCATCAGTCCTTCCACACCCTCGTGCAGGATGGAGTCCCAGCGCCATCCGATATGTCCCGGCCAGGGCCACGCACCAAAATACAGATCGATCTTGGCCGCCTGCAGGCGGGCCGGCAAATGCGCATTCACGGTGTAGGGTTTGAACGACTCGTCATGCGGGCGATTGGGGCCATTCTGATAGAGCATACCCGTCAAACGCTCGTCATCGAGCAGGACCACGGGCTTCCGCTCCAGTGCCAGAGCAAGCGAACGCGCATACCGTTCCCAGTAAGGCCGTCGGGCGTACAGGCCAAAGAAGGCTTCCGCGAAATCCTGCATGGCAAGGTTGGGCGGTGGCGCGGCTCCGCGGAGGCGGCTCGCCTCGCGGAATTTGAGAATCCGCGGCGACAACGGCGTGAAAGGCAGTGCGGCATCCGGGCTGGTTCGGGTATTCATGGGCGATTGGGCATCCTTTCGTAGCGGTGGGCCGGTTTCCATCCGAGTCGGGTGCGGGCGTGACGTAGTCGAAACTGGAGCTTGGATGGCATATGGCGTTGATTCTCTCTTGAGGCGTGACGCCAGTCAATGGAGAAACAAGGGAAGCAGTGCAGTAGA
>CAZJBP010000146.1:0-8756 GCA_964544115.1 uncultured Victivallales bacterium
GAAAAGCGCATGAGGCCGACAACCTCGACGGCGGGACGGGCAACACACCAAACCGCCTTGCACTGAAACGGGGATGCGCTCGCTTGCGGCTCGCGCTTGCGGCAGCCGCGAATCGCGTTGCATCCGGAGGCCGGGAGCATTAGCTTCTCAGCCAGCGCGCTACGGGGAGGCGCAGAGGCGGAGGACAGCGGGTGAGCCAGACAGAACCAGCAGCCCTGGAGTCGGGGTGTGACGTCGATATTTCGCTCGTCATTCCCGTGTACAACGAGCAGGAGTGCATTGTCGCCACGCTGGACGAAGCGTTCGGCGTGCTGGCGAGGCTCGGGAAGCCGTTCGAGGTGATTGCGGTTGACGACGGCTCCTCCGACGGCACGCCGCGCATCCTGGCGGAGCAGAGGCAGCGCCGGCCGGCGTTGCGCGTGCTCCGCGTATCGCCCAATTCAGGCCAGAGCGCCGCCTTCGGCGTCGGCTTCCGCCACAGCCGGGGCCGCACCGTTGTGCTGATGGACGCCGACGGCCAGAACGACCCCGCGGACATCCCGAAACTGCTGGGCGAGATGCGCGACTGCGACATGTGCTGCGGGTACCGCGCCGTCCGGCGCGACACGCTGAGCAAGCGCCTCGGCAGCCGCTTCGGTAACGCCGTGCGCAACCGCGTGCTGCACGACGGGATCATCGACACGGGCTGCAGCCTTAAGGCCGTGCGCTCGGACCTCGTGCGCGACCTGCCGATGGCGTTCCGCGGCATGCACCGCTTCCTGCCGGTCCTCCTCATGATGAAGGGCGCGCGCGTCAGGCAGATCCCCGTCAATCACCGCCCCCGGGCAGCGGGGAGCAGCAAGTATACGAACTTCCGGCGCCTGCTGGACACGCGCTCGGATCTATGGGCGGTCCGCTGGATGCAGAAACGCTACCGCCGCTTCACGGCCACGGAGATATCATGAATCACCTGCGCGAATTCTTCAGCGAGATGGGGCACCCCATGTACCTCGTCGGCCTGGTGGGGCAGGCCTTCTTCTTCTCCCGCTTCCTTATCCAGTGGATCGCCTCCGAGCGTAGCGGGAAGTCGACCGTTCCCGTGGTGTTCTGGTACCTGTCGATCATCGGCGGGTTGATGGTCCTTGTCTACGCCATCTGGCGGCGGGATCCGGTCATCACGCTGGGCCAGGGCGTAGGCCTCCTCGTCTACGTCCGCAACCTCATTCTGATCTACCGCCGGAGGCCCGCGCGTGGATAAGGGGGATGTCAGGCGCTCGTACGGCCCGTCGCTGGCGACGCTGTTCCTCCTCGCCCTGATCCTCTGGGGCGGCCAGTATCTGCGGCGCGGCCTGTGGGAGCCCGACGAGGCGCGCTACGCCTACGTCGCCCGCGAGATGCGCGCCGGAGGCCACTGGTTTGCCCCGCAGATCCATGGCGAGTATTACCCCGACAAGCCGCCGCTGATGTTCTGGCTGACCAACGCGGCGTCGATTCTGACAGGCGGCCGGATCAACGGGGTGTCCGCGCGCCTTCCGAGCCTGCTGGGGGCCATCGCCAGCCTGTGGGTCTGCGCCCGACTGCTGGGCCGCTGGCAGAACGACCGCGCAGCCCGCCGGGCGGCCTTCGTGCTGATGTCCGCGTTCCTCTTCTGGTGGGAGGCGTCGTGGGGACGCATTGACTCCCTGCTCTGCGGGCTGGAAATGGGGTCGGTCTACTGCTTCTTCCGATGGAACGACACCCGCCGCGCGTGGCGACTCGCACTGGGCTACGGGTTGGCCGGGCTGGCCGTGTTCGCCAAGGGGCCGGTCGGGCTGGCCGTCCCCCTGGGCATCTACGCCGTCGGGACGTGGGCAGGCGGCGACGGTCGCGCTTTGCGCGCCTGGCACTGGGCCTGGGGTCCCGTGCTGGCGCTGAGCCTGCCCGCCGCCTGGCTGCTGGGCGCCTGGCTGCAGGGCGCGCCGCCGGAATACTTTGCCGCAATGTTCACCGAGAAGTCGTTCAGCCGCGTGGTCCAGAGCGTGGGACACGCCCGGCCCATCTACTACTTCCTGTGGCACTTCCCCGTCGATTTCCTGCCTTGGACGCTGCTCCTGCCGGCCGCCATAAAATCCATGCCGGACCGCCTGCTGCGCCGGCGACTGCTGGCCTGGGGGCTGTTCGTCATCGCGCTCTTCAGCCTGTTTGTGTGCAAGCGCAACCTGTACATCCTCGCGGCCTATCCGGCGGCAGCCATGCTCGTGGGGGCCGGCTGGGAGCACGTCCAGTCGCTGCCCAGGCGCTGGGCGCTGGCAACCGGGTACTCGGGGGCGGGTCTCCTGGGCCTGCTCGGAGCCGGCCTGACAGTGGCGTGTGCGGTGCCGGCCGTTCCGGTCCCGTGGTGGACGCTGCTGCCGGGGGGGCTCTGCCTGCTGGCCGGTGCCGTGGCGCTGGTGCGAGTCTTCCGGCTTGAAGGCCTCAGCGATCGCTGGCTTTACGTCTTTGCCGGCACGATGCTGGCCTTCCAGTTCATCGCCGGTGTTCTCATCCTGCCGGCCGCCAACCCGCTGAAGACGCCGCCGCCGGAGCTGCGGCAGGCCGCCCAGGCGCGGCTGCGCCCGGACCAGCCGCTGTACCTCTACAGCCAGCAGCTGGCCATCCTGCCGCTCTACGCCGGGAGATCCGGCCAGGTGCTGGAGTCGGCCGAGGAACTGCAGCGGACGATGGCCGGCGACACGAACGGCATCGTCGTGTTCAGCCAGAACCAATGGAAGGAAATCGCCCCGCTGGTGAAGGTTCCCGTCACGGCCCACCCCTTCGACATGGGCAGCAAGCATCTGGTCTGGGTGGAGTTCCCGGCTAGCGTTCAATGAAGACGTCGGGCCAACAGTCGTTGCCAGTGTGATGGGTCAGACGAACCGCGGCCTCAGGTGCGGAGCCGATTTTCCAGAGGAAGATCTCGTAGTCGGCGGTATCGTGTTCGTGGCCGGTGGCGCAGGCGCCGAGCACCAGCCAGCGAACATCGTTGGACACCTTGGGGAAGTATTCGTGGCTGTAGGGCCCGGGCAGGTCGAGCCACAGCGTGCGCTCAAGGCTCATGGCGTCGACGCGGTAGATCGCATTCTTCATCCGGCCTCCGTCGTCCACAAAGGTCAGAAAGGAGGAATCCGGCGCCCAGGCGAGCTGGCAGCCCCCGCCCACCTTCCGCGGCGAGCCGTCAACGGGCACAACCAGAGTTCCGCGCCACGCCCCCCTGCAGGTCACGGCCATGGCAGCACGCGTTTGGCTGAATGACGGCGTTTGGAGCAGGACCGACGCAGGGATCGCACCTTTCTTTCCGGCAGAGAAGGGCACGGTCTCCGCGCCCGTGCTCAGTTCGTGCGCCACCACCTCCCCGCCGTTGCGCTGGAAGTAGATCGTCGCCCCGTCCTCGGACCACGTGGGTGTGTTGCCGCTCTGCGACACCAGGCGCTCCCTGCCGCTGGCTAGGTCGAGCACGTGGACCGACCAGGGCAGCGGGTTGCGCTGCGATACCCACGGCTCGCGCGAACGCGCGAAGGCCACGCTCCGGCCATCGGGCGAGATGCGGGGGAACGTCTCCACGTTCGGGTGCGAGGTGAGGCGGCTCAACCTCAGGTCAGGAAGATCCATCCGAAGAAGGTCGTGGTTGCCGAAGCGGTTCGAGCTCCACACCACGAACCCCCGCACGCCCCCCAGCACATCGGCCCGATGCGTCAGTTCGTCCGCCGCCACCGTCACGGCCTCGCCCGCGCCCGGCGGCGTCAACGCGCCTGCCCTGCGGGTCTTTTGCCACTGCAGCCCGAAGAGCACCACCCCGGCAACGACCACGGCCAGCGCGGCCAACCCCCATGCCGCGTGCCGCGGCGCAGGGCAGCCCACCTCAGCGGCGGCAACGGCCGCGACGGCGCGGCGGCGGAACAGAAAAAGAACCCCGCCCATCCCCCCGAGCGAGTAGTCGACGATCTGGCTCCAGATGTGTATCGCGATCATCGCCACCACCGATTCCGCGGCCCCAAACCCGAGCCGCGTCAACGCCAGCGTGCCGCCCGCCTCATAGGTCCCGAAGCTCATGAACGACGGGACGGGCAGGCTGGACAGGCCCTCCGCGCAGAGCAGCGCGGTCAGAATCTCCGGGAACGTCGCGTGCGACACGCTCATGAAGCTTGGCACGACCACGGCCTTGAAGAGGACGTAGAGCGCAGCGTATTTGGTCAGGCGGACCGCCAGCGAGAGGGCTGCGACCTGAGCCAGCACCCGAGAGCGCCGCGCACCCGCAATCGCCTCGGCCACGCCGTCCAGGAAGGCGATCCCCTTCACGACCGATGTCGACGCGCGCCAGCGCCGCAACAGGCGCTCTAACAGGCGCGTCATCAGCGAGATGCCAAAGAAGAGCAGGCCGGTGAGGACGACGCCCAGCGCGAGCAGGAAAGCCGCCGCGGTGACGAGCCAGCCTTGCAGGCCGGACGTGAACAGCTGATAGGCCAGCACGGCCGCAACAATGCCCAGCAGCGCAATGAAGTCGAAGACAAAGCTGACCCCGAGGGAAGACAGGCAGGCGCTCGCGGGCACACTGCAGCCGACGTTCATCATGCCCGCATAACTGAGCTCTCCCAACCGGGCCGGCAGGAGATCGACCAGCATATTCCGCACCGCCGTGACGAGGTAGGTGTGAGCCAGCGACGGCGGCTGGCCCGGCGCGCCGGCGGCGATCAGGATGCGGTACCGCACCGCGCGGAACAGGGCCTGGAGCAGCGCCAGAGACGCATAGGCGCCGACGGCGGGCATCCACGTGGCCCGCAGGACCGCCAGCACGCGCGGCCGCTCCGCGTCCTCCGCTCCACCCGTAAACAGTCGGAGCATCAGGCCAAGGACCATCAGCGAGACCCCCGCCGAAGCCGCCAGACGCGCGAGAATAACAAGCCTGCGTTTCACAAAGGGCGAAACGGACAACATTTGGCGGAGAGGGTGGGATTCGAACCCACGGTGCCCTTTAGGAGCACACAGCATTTCCAGTGCTGCACCTTCGGCCGCTCGGTCACCTCTCCAAAGAAGGGCTAGACGGTACGGAAACGCGGTCGGCCTTGGCAAGGAATCTTTCCCGCGCAACGCGAGGGCTACGGAACGGCCGGCTCGGCCGGCACGCCGCCCATCACGACGTCCAGGTGCTCCAGCAGAATGCGGCGGACCTCCTCGATCGTCGCGGGCTTGCCCTGGCAGCTGTGCCCGCTACGCACCACCAGCTCCGATTCGACCCCGGCGATGTGCGCGCTGGTGTACTTCACCACCCCATCGCCGCCATTCGGCGGGACGTCGTCGCCATCAATCGCGATGATCGAATGCGCCTTGATGGCAGCATCGACCTGAATCTCCGCCAGGGCCAGCATGGCCGGATTGTCGGGCGCCATGCTGTCCAGACTCGTCGAGGCGAGCTTGGCGTTGGGGCCGATCTTGGGCGTGAGGGCCAGGAGCTGCGTCGTGGTTTGCAGGGCCTGTTTCGGCAATGTGAGAAAGCGGCGGGCGAGCTTCCTGACAAAGTCCCCAGCTTGATAGCTCCCGCGGTGGGGCGTGGCGATGAAGACCACCCGCTTCACCTCGGGCATCGGATCAACCACCGCCAGTTCGCGAACGAACTTCTCTTCATCGGGCGAGAGGTTGAGCTCGGCTAGCGTCTTGCCGGTGGTCGCGCGGATCAGGGACTCGCCAGTTGACGTCGCCGTGAGCTTCGTCAACAAACCGCCCTGACTGTGGCCGATGACGACCATCTGCCGCAACATCGCGTCTTTGCCTTCGGGATCCATGGACTTGACCATGGCCTCGATGGACTTGCGAAGGTGGATGGCCGACTGGCCGACAGGCTTGGCGCTGTCGTACAGATAAAACCAGAATTGGTATTTATCCCTCAACACCGCGTTCCCCATCAGGGTGTTCCACATCTCGGCCCACCACACCGGACTGCTCATCGTTCCGTGCACGAACAGCAAAGGGATCTTGCCCGGTTGGTATGGCTGCGTCGGGTAGATGCCGGGCTCAAAGGGCGACTGGCCCATGCGAAACAACATCTTCTCGATGCGCCAGTAGGACGGATTGTTGAGCGTATACGCAATCTGGGTCGTCAGGTCCTCTTCCAGCGGGATCTCGCGTCCATCGACCTCGACGCTCTCCCGCGCGAAGGCGGAATACACCTCGGCCGTGCACAGCAGCGTCCCCTCCGCCATGTCCGACAGCCCGCCCTGCACCCGCAGGAAGACCGTGGCCGCCGAGCCCTTGGCGATCCCTTCGCCCCGCGTCCTCTCCCCCACGATCACGATGGGCGCTCCCAGGCCGGCATTGCGGTTGCGCACTGAGAGCCCCCGCATCTGGAACCGGTCGGCGGAGACGAATGTCTCGTTCTCTTTTAGCGGAACGTCAAAATCGGAGGCGCCGCCCCCGCGCTGAACCCGCATGCTCCCAACCGGAAGCGGCCACACATCGTCGGCGGGTGCGTGCTTGTTCTCGCGCCGGGCAATGATGTAGCCGAGGCTGCGGTTGTAGAAATCGCACGCGATGCGGAACCGGCGGTCATAGGCGTCCGGCGGTGGCTCCTTGCCGGCCCCCAGAAGGAACAGATAGGAATACACGGCCGACGCGGCAAAGCAGTTCTCAGGGGCCAGGACCCGACCGTCCACCTCGATCGTGCGATCTTCTTTGCCCAGTTGAAAGCAGAGCTCCGACAGCGCAAAGAGCGTATCCCGACGGCTATCGGCACTGGCTCGCCGGTGCAGCTCGATGATGCACCGGATGGGTGACTTGTCGTGCAGCCGTTCGAGATCGTACCGGTGTATCACGACCGCCGTATAGCTGCTGAGCTCCCCCGAGGTGAGCACGCTCTGGTCGATCTGAGCGTAGCCGTAATTCCTCCCGGCCGAGGTCACGCCAACCGGCGTGTGCGTCGCACAGCCGCCGGCCAGCACAAGCCCCAAGGCAACCAGGCAAGCCAGCGACCGCCTCCTCCGTGGTGCCGCCACCATCCTATTCACGTCCATCGGGTCTCCAGTCCATACCCGGAACACCCTCACGGATTCTGGCCGAAAAGTCCAGCGCGTTGCCCGCCGCCAAAGCGCGGTCGTTCACCCGGCTGCGGCGCTGCAGTTCATCGAATGGCAGGGACGTGTCGATCACGCCGTTGTCGTAGAAATGCCGGGCCGCGTAGCCGTTCAGAAACACGCTCCAGTGCCACTGACCCCGGCCGGGGTCAGCATGCCGGCGCGCGATCCGGAATGCGCCGGTCATGCAGTTCGCCGTGAGCGCATTGTACCAGACCGGGCGCTCCCGCAGACGGTTCATGCGCTGCAGGTAATCGAGCAGCAACTCGCGGGCATTGCTCATGGATTTCGGTTTCAGCCGGTACAGGGAGACGGTCTCTCCCTTCCGGAAGTTGGTCCGAAGCCCGACCAGGTCGCGTTCGTCGGCCGCCACGCAGATCAGCTCGTACTGCCGGAAGAACCCCTTCAGGGCCGAGTAGTCCTCGCCCACTTCCTTGCGCGTTTCGATGGAGAGACAAATGTACTGGCCGTCCTCAAACCCGAAGCTCAGCATCGTGTGGGCTACCTTGCCCAGGCCCCAGTCGGAGAACAGAACATCCGCACTGCGCAGGCGAGTAAGGTCGTACGACCGGGTCTCGTACCTCACGACGTAATTGGTCTCGCTGCGGTAGTCGCAGTTCCGCACGTTGTGGAGCACCACGTTCTTGCCGGTGATCTCGGAATACGGCAGAAGGGCCACATCCGGCTGCCACACCCGGTCGTGAGAGGGACGCATCAGGAAGAAGCAGGCCAGCGGGAGCGCGAACAGCGCGGCAAAGACCGCCAGCGCCCGCCGGGTGGACAACAGCAGGAGCGCCGCCGCACTGCCGAGGGCATACAGCACGGCCAGCGACAGATCAATCGGCCGCGGCCAGCTCCCGAAGACGAACGCCAGCACCCCCCACGCGGCAAAGGGCACCAGCGCCATAATCAGAAACACCCTCACGAGGGCCCGCCTCCACAGAGAACTGGGCCCCTGTTTCTTTGGCACCATCATCATGCCCTCACGCGGCTCAGCGCCAACGTCCTTCGATGACTCCACGTGGATCAACGCGCCGCTGTGCCACGGAATTCTCGCAGGCGCATCTGCAGATGTTCAGCCCAGTAGTCGAACGCGCCCTGGGCGGTCCGCCACTTGTCGAACTTGTCGAACTTACCCGTGTACTTCTGGCCCGCCCGTGCATCCACAGCGGCAAACAAGCGCACGTTGCTCTCCGAGTCCAGCGCCTGGCACTCCGCTCCCACCGTCCCCGTCGCCGCCGGCGTCCCCGTCGCCAGCTGCTTCAACCCACTCACGACAATGCCGGGCGGGAGAACCGACGACAAGGTGTCCAACACTCGCCCCGAGGCCTTGGCATCCGTGATGGCGATCTGAAGACGCATGACGCCCGGGCCCGGAGCGTTGACGAACGTGTAGTCCGCCTTCAGGTGTTCGCGCACGGTGACGTCAAAGTAGTTGACGAGGGTCTGCAGATCCTCCTTCGGAATCTTGGCGATCTTGCTCTCTTTGCCGGCATAGACCCTGACAGGATCCAGCAACACCTTGTCGTACTTGCGGAAATCCGCTTTCGGATTCACGTAGAGCAGAAGGGCTTGGTCGTCGCCGCCCTGCTTCAGCTGAGAATAGTCCCCCAGAAAGCCCGATGGCGTCGCCTTTCGCGCCTGCAGCGTCGCGCCGCACCCACACAGCAGGGAGGTAACCACCAGCCCTCCCAGCAC
>CAZJBP010000147.1:0-8598 GCA_964544115.1 uncultured Victivallales bacterium
GCGTGCTATCGTGAGACCAGCGCGAGGGCGTTGAATGGCCGACACGAAGAAGAAGATCTGCATGCTGGGTGCGTTTGCCGTAGGCAAGAGCAGCCTCGTGCGGCGCTTTGTCCACCGCATGTTTTCGGAGCGGTACGAGACGACGGTCGGCGTGCGCATCGACAAGAAGGACGTGACCGTCGACGGCCGCGAGGTCTCGCTGCTGATCTGGGACGTGCATGGCGAAGACGAGGTGCAGGCCGTGCGCGAGTCCTACCTGCGCGGCTCCTCGGGCTACCTGCTGGTGCTTGACGGCACGCGGCGCGCCACGCTGGACACGGCAAAGCGGATCCACGACCGTCTGAGCGCCACGCTGGGCGATGTGCCCTTTGTCGCGCTGGTCAACAAGGCCGACCTCGCCGACGAGTGGGAACTCACGCAGGACGATATCGGCGCACTGCGCCGCGAAGGGTGGCCGGTCACTCAAACCAGTGCCGGCACCGGCGCCGGCGTCCAGGAGGCATTCGAGGCGCTGGCCCGGAAGATGGTGGAGAGAGGCGAGAGGCAGGACGCTCGGTGAACGCTCAACGCTCAACGTTCAATGTTCAACGCTCAAAGGCGGCCGCGTTCCTTTGGGGTTTGAGCGTTGAGCGTTGGACGTTGAACGTTCGTGTCCCTTCCCGGAACCCCGAACCCCGAACCCCGGGCCCGCCCCCATGACCCCCGCGCTCCCCCCCGACGTCCGCGACTACCTGTCCACGCGGTTGCTCAATGCGCGCGACCCGGCGTTTGCCCGAGTGGACGCCAGCGGGCTCCTCGTGGAGGCGCAGGGCGCGTGGGCGTCGTACGGGTGCGAGCCCCTGCAGCTGCGGCGGCCGGCGGCGGAGCAGATCCCCGCGCTCCAAGGCGTATGGCCCCTGCGCGAGCAGGCGCTGCTGCTGCCCATGGTGGCGACGGGCGGCGGCCGCTACGCGGACGTGCATGTCTTTGCCGGAGCGGATGGCACCTGGGTCGTGTTCGTCGATGCGTCCGAGGCGGCTGCGGACCGCACCCGGCTGCAGCAGGCGATGAACGAAGCCGCGCTGCTGCATGAAAAGGAGCAGAGCCTCCTGCGGCAGGTGCGGGAGGACCAGGACGCGCTGGAGGCCATCCTCGACGCGATGCGGGTCATGACGGCCGCGCTGGATCGGGAGGGGCGCGTACGGTACCTCAGCCGCTGGGGGCTGGAACTTCTGGCGCGCCGCCGGCGCGACGTGATCGGCCGCCCCTGGGATCGCGTGTTTTCCCTTTCCGAGGCCGATGCCGCGCGCCTGACCGCGCGCCTGGCCGGCGGCGAAGGGGCGGAGGCCGAGCGCCTGCCCGTGTGCCTGTCGGCGGTGGGCGGCCGCTCGTACTGGATGGAAGCCGACGTGCAGCCCGATCCGCGGGATCCGCAGGGCCGCCTGCTGTGCTTCTACGACGTGACCGATGCCTGCGCGCTGCGCGAGCAGCTGCGCGAGAAGGCCGAATTCCAGGGCATGGTCGGGCGCAGCGAACCGATGCAGGCCGTCTTCCACCTGATCCGCGACGTGGCGGGAATCGACGTGACGGTGCTGATCGAGGGCGAAACCGGCACCGGCAAGGAAAACGTGGCGCGCGCGATTCACGCCGCCAGCCGCCGCTCCGAGGCGCCGTTCATTCCGGTGAACTGCGCGGGGCTGAGCGATTCGCTGATCAACAGCGAGCTGTTCGGCCATCGCAAGGGCGCGTTCACCGGCGCCACCCAGGACCAGGAAGGCCTGTTCGAAGCCGCGCACGGCGGGACGATGCTGCTGGATGAGATCGGCGACATTCCGATGAACACGCAGACGCGCATCCTGCGCGTCCTGGAAGAACGCGAGGTCGTCCGCATCGGCGAGACGCGGGCGCGGCGCATCGACGTGCGCATCCTGGCCGCCACGAACAAAGACCTGGCTGAGGAAGTCCGCAAGGGGCACTTCCGCGAGGACCTGCTGTACCGGATCCGCGTGGCGCGGGTGAAGCTGCCGCCGCTGCGCCACCGCCGCGAGGACATCCCCCTGCTGGCCGAGCACTTCCTGGCGCGGGCCTGCGCCGCCTCCGGGAAGCACGTCGGCGGATTCTCCACCGACGGCATGCGCGTACTGATGAACCACGCGTGGCCGGGGAACGTCCGAGAGCTGCGCAACGCCGTGGAGTTTGCCGTCATCGCCTGCCGCGGCCCCGCCATCCAGCCGACGGACCTGCCGCCGGAACTCGCCGAGGTCCCTGCGCGGCCCGAGCCGGCGCGGCCGTATGACGAGAAGATCGAGAAAGCCCGTATCCTCGACGCGCTCGAACGAGCCGGCGGCAATCGCGGCCAGGCCGCGAAGCTTCTGGGCATCAGCCGCGCGACGTTCTACCGTCACCTGAAGGCTTGTCTCTGACGCGGGCGCGTCGGGAAAGCCTGGGCGCGCACGCGCACGGGTACGTGTAGGTTCGGGTGGAAGCCACCGGAAGGAATGGAATCCGTCAGCCGCCGCACCTCGCTGCTCTCACTCCGTCCTCGTACCCGTGCCCGTGCACGGCAAGTTCGTCGGCTGAACGGTGCCGTGTGCGCTGACGCCTACGTCTGCCGCGATCCGGGCGCCGTTCCGGTGGCGCGACGGGCGCGGTGGTACTGCACGGGGCGGGCCTGGGTGAGCGCGTCGACCGACACCCCGGACCACTGCGGAAGGTGCAGCAGGTGCGCCAGCAGCACGGCGCAGCCTGCGGCGTCGTAGAGCGCGTCGTGCGGGCGGCGCCCGGGGACGATTCGGGCCACGGCATCCGTTAGCGACAGGTCGTCGAGCAGCCGCTCGAGGGTGTGCCGCGCGTGGTGAGGGTAGGCCATGCGGGCCAGCTTGACCGTATCGATCCAGGGCCCCAGCGGGTGCAGCGGGAATGCGTCATTCAGGAAGCGCTTCTCGGTGGCCGCCCCGTCAGCCGCAAGAGAGCGGCCCGAAATCCATGGCAGCAGCTCGGGCCACAGGGCGGGGAGTCGCGGCGAGCATGTCAGCGCGTCCCGCACCTCGGTATGCCGCCCCGGCGCGTGGGGGTTGAAGGGACGGTCGCCCACGTGGAGCAGGCTCTCGAACGCGCACCCGGGCCGCACCTCGCCGGCTTCGAGCAGCACGACGCCCACCTGCCAGGGCTCGTTCGAGTAGCCGGGCACGGCGCCGGTGCCCTCGAAATCCACCACCGCGATCGTGGCCTCAGTTGCCCGCATGCCGGACCAGCCTCAGCACCACCGTGCGGTTGCGAGCCCGCGAGGTTTCCGTGTCGTTGGGGTAGGGGGCGCGAACCGTGTCGCCGGCCGCCGCCCGCATGGCCGCCAGGGGGATGCCGAAGTCCGACGACAGCACCCGCGCGAAGGCGCGCGCCCTGGCCATGGCCAGGTCCGCGTTGCTGCTGTAGCGCGACTCCCGCGTGAGGGGCTGGTTGTCCGTGTAGCCCTCGACCACGAGGTCGTACTCACTGAGATACGGCTTCAGCTGCGGCACCAGCCGCTGAAGGATCGACATCGCCGCGGGCGTGACCGTCGTGGCGGAGGAGAACACGCCGGCATCGAAGATCACGGCGCAGCCGGTGCGGTCATAGGACGTGCGCGCTCCCGGCACGGCGTTGATGATCGGCAGAACCGGGCGCCGACCCCCCGCAGGTTGCACGGCGGCCGCCCGCGCCGCCGGCGCGGCCGCAGGTGCACCCGCTGCGGGCTGTCCGGCGGCGGCCGGCGCGCGGCGGGTGCATCCGCGCAGGTTCATGACGACGCCGAATGCAAGGGCCAGCCCTGCCACCACCAGGCATGCGATGGAGGCCAGGCGCAGGAGCTTCAGTCTGGCCGCCTGCTTTTCGACGAGGCGCGTCAGGTCGTTGCGTTCGTCCAGCAGATCCTTGATCCGCTTCTCGAAGACCTGCGTCTTACGCAGGTTGGCGGCTTCCGCCCCGCGCAGGGCCGCTGTGGCCCGGGCCTCGTCGGCATGGGCAGTCGCGATCTCGTCGCCGGTCGCCTGGAGGCGCTGTTCGAGTTCCTGGCGGGCGGCCTCCACCTCGTCCCGGGCGGCCAGGGCCTGCCGCACGCGATCCTCCGCGTCGGCCATCTTCCCGGCGGCCTCCTCCAGGGCGTGGGCGTGGGCCTCTGCGGCGGCGCCGATGTCCGCACGCAGGCGTTCGATCTCTGCCTCGGCCTTTACCCGGGCGGCCTCCGCGCTCTTCAACTGCCTGGCGGTGGCGGCCATCAGCTTGTCGAGGGTGGCCACGCGATCCCGCAGCGCTTCGGCTTCGTGCAGTGCGGCCTGGGCGGCTTCCGCCATGGCGGGCTGGGCCTCCGTTACGCCGGCGTCCTCGACGTTCAGGACCTCGGCGTCTTCCGGGTTCAGGAGGTCGGTCACGACCGGATCGGCTGCCGCCTCGGAAACGGTATCCTCCGGAGCGGCTTCCTCAAGCGATGTTCCCGCGGCCCCGCGGATCTCTTCTCCGGACCTGTCGTCGGCCGCCGGTTCCGCATCGGCGCCCGCCGAGGGGCCGCCCTCCTGCGTCGCCGCGTCCGGCTCCTCGGCGTCGGCCTCGCCCGTGCCGCCGGCATCCCACAATTCGCGCTGAGTTCCGTCGGGCCGTCGGCGCGGCCGCCGGCGTTTCTTCGGCTCTGGAGCGGCGGGAGTGCCCTCCTCCGGGGCGTCCGCGGTCGCTTCGGACTGGGGCCGGTCAGCCGGTTCGGAGGGTGATGGCGGCTGAGCGTCGGACGGTTCAGCCGTGGGCCGCTTCAGCCACTCGGCCACGGTGATGTCCTCGCCGGACGTCACATGCGCGAGGCGCGCGTCCGCGGGGAGGACCTTGTGGCGGTGAAGGTCGCGCGTGGCCAGGATGTTGAACGGGCCGTACTTGCGGCCGTCGGCGAGGTGGGCCGTCCACTCCATCCCCAGCTCGGGGACTTCCTCCACGGGCAGCCAGGTCTTGCGGTCGCGCGACACGGTGTTGCCGCTGACCACGCGGCTCTCGGCGGCCCACCGCGCAAGGTCATCCAGCGCCGCCGGCCCGTATTCCGACCCGTCGGACTTGCGGAGGTACCACTTCTCCGAACCGCCACCGTTATTCGCGGACGACATGAACACTCTCCTTGCGGCGCCTGCCGCCCGGCGTCAACCCCGGCCGTTGAGTAATACGGACATCGAGGCGTGAAACTCAAGAAAAATGGAGTTCGCGATGGCTTTCGCACTTCAGCCGCGCAGGCCGCCGATGGTATACTGGGGCATGGGGGTGCGACGATCCATACGGAAGACGGCGGCAGTTGCGTGCGTCGCGGCCGGGTGGGCTGCCGCCGCCTGCGCAACGCAGGTGTCCGATCTGCGGGTGATGGGCGTGCGGTCGAACGTCTTTGAGTTCACGTTCATGTCCTGCATGTCCGGCGGAAAGGCGGCCGACCGACTGGTGTTCAATCACGTCAGCGGCGCCACGCACGTGGTGCGGCCGGGCGACCGGCTGGGGGCGTATACGGTGGCCGCCTACACGACGGCTGTGGAGCGCGTGCTCAACCCGGCGGTCAACGCGTATCAGGAACGCAAGACGGGCACGGTCGTGCTGCGGGATGCCGCCGGCCGGTTGCGCGCGCTGAAAATGGGCGCGATCCTGCCCGAGGAGGGGTGGAGCGCCTGCCTCGTGGCCGTGGACAGCGGGGCCTGGCGCTATGTAGTGACGGGTGACGAGCTTGGACTGGCCGACGGCACGGCGAGCGTGGTGCGCGTCACGGAGCGCGAGGTCGGCGTGCGGACCGCGGCCGGCGAGGTGAGCATCGTCCCGATGACCGAGGCCGAACGTTCGGAGGTGAAGAGCCGCTGGGCTGAGGAGGACCGCCGGCGCCGTGCGGCGCTGGCGGCGGCGACCCCGAAGCCGGCCGGGGAGGAAGAGTTCCTGCAGCCGCGCTCGCCGCCTGAGCCGCCCGCGTCGCAGTGGCCGGCGGGTTCAGCGCGGCAAGGGCTCGGGTTTGGGACCGACTTCCCGTATCCGGTCGAATACGACGTCGTCTCCGTCCGGACGGTGACGCCCGACGGCAAGATCCGCATGATTCCCGTCGTGCTGCCCACGCGCTTCCAGCGCCGCATGTCCGGCGTCTATGTGGGGCGCTGACGGCCCTCAGCCGCGCAGGCCGCAGCACGAGCCGCCCTCGGTGGCGCAACCGCCGCCGGAGGATGGGCAGGCGCCGCAGCGCTCGGCGACCGACTTGATTGCCGCCGAGGCCACGGCAAAGGTCGACAGAGCCTTGACCGGCTTGCCCCTCTTGCAGGCCGGGCACTTGGCCGGGTGGTCCGACGCGTTTCGGATCAGGACTTCAAATTCGTGACCGCAGGCTGAACATTGGTATTCGTAGATGGGCATAGCTCGTTACGCCTGTTCGGGTTTCTCTATCTTCTGGTTTTCGTCCTTCCGGAGCCCGTCCCCGGCGGCGGGATCGTTCCTCACCCGCGCCGGCATGATAGCTCAGACGCGCCCGGTGATGCAACGGCGCCGACCGGTCGCCCCGGCTCAGTCGGACAATAAATGTTCCGGCCGGAACATTTATTGTCCGGGCGTCACGACCGGTTTGATCGCCGGCTTTGCCCGTACCTCCCGCGCCCGATCGCGGACGGCGGCAATGAGGCGCGGGCTCACGCTGACGCGGTCCACGCCAAGGCCCATCAGCCGCGGGAGATAGGCCGGGTTGGCTGCCGCTTCCCCGCAGACCGACAGCGTCTTCCCGGCTGATCTCGCCGCCGCCGCCAGGCGGCCCAGCAGCGACCAGAATACCGGCCGGTCCGGGTCGTAGTCATAGGCCACGCGCGGGTTGTTGCGGTCGACGGCGAACAGGTGCTGGATCAGGTCGTTGGTGCCGACGCTGGCGAAGTCGGCGGCGGCCATGAACTCGTCGGCCTGCAGGCAGGCGGCCGGGACCTCGAACATGACGCCGTGCCGAATCGTTCCGCGACCCATGCCCTTGACGGCGTCCTCGAACAGGTCGCGCAGCCGCATGAACTGCCGCAGATCGATGACCATCGGGTACAGCACATCCACGGGGCCCTCTGCGGATGCCCGCGCAATGGCGCGTGCCTGCGTCGCCAGCAGATCCGTGCGGTCCAGCAGCAGCCGCGCCCCACGCCACCCCAGCGCGGGGTTCGGCTCGGGGGTCGTCTCCAGGAACGGCAGGGCCTTGTCGCCGCCGCCGTCGAGCAGTCGCAGGGTCACCGGCAGCCCCTGCATCCGCCGCACGACCGTCGCGTAGCGCCGCGCCTGCTCGTCCTCGTCGAGCGGCCGCCCCGCGGCCATGAACTCGAACTCCGTGCGGTACAGGCCGATGCCGTCGGCGCGTGCGTGCAGGACGCGGTCCAGCTCGGCGGTGGTGTTGATGTTGGCCAGCACGGCGAGTCCGGGGACCGGATCGCTGACGGGAAACGTGCGGTGGGTCGCGGAGTCGGCGGAAAAACGGCAGCGCGTCCGCTCGGACGGGTGCAGGAAGACCTCGCCCGTGTCGCCATCCATGGCGATCTCGTCGCCGCAGCGGATCGTCTCGTGTGCGGCCTCCAGGCCGCTGACCGCCGGGACGCCCATCGCGCGGGCCAGAATGGCGGCGTGGGAGTTGACCCCGCCGCGCGCGCTGACAAAGCCCAGCACTCCTTCGCTCTCGACTTCGAGGGCGAGGGCGGGCGTCAATTCCTCGGTCACCACGATCCGGTCCCGGCCGCGGCGGCACTGCTCGTTCTCGCAGGCAAAGCCGGGCACGCACTTCGCCAGGTGCGCGAGGACGCGGCGCTTAATCTCGACGATGTCAGAGGCGCGGTCGCGCAGGTACTCGTCTTTGAACTCAAGCATGCGCGCCTCGTGGGCGTCCAGCACGGCGGCGACGGCGGCCTCGGCCGTGTAGCCGTCGCGGCGGACCCGCTGCGCGACCTCCGCACGCCAGGTCTCGTCCTCGATGATGAGCTTCTGCGTCGCGAAAATTTCCGACTCGGCCTTGCCGATGCGGCGGATGGCCTGCTCGCGCAGGGCCTCCACTCGCCCGGCCGACGCGGCGACGGCGTCGGCAAAGCGCTGGAGCTCTTCATCAGGGTGGAACGGCTCCCCGGGCGCGCGCCGGTGGAGCGCCGCCTCCGACGAGCAGTCGCGGAAGCGGCACACGCGGGCCATCGCCATCCCAGGGCTCAGGGGCACCCCTCGGCGCACGCTCTCCGCCGCCGCATCCTGACTTTGGTGTGGCCCCTTCGGCATATCTCCCGCCCCGGCTTTTCTCAGCCCTTCGGCTCCGCGGCCGCCATGGCCAGCGCCTTCTCGCCCAGCGCGCGGCCGGCCTCGCGGCACTCCGCCAGCACCGCGGGCGTAGGAACGAACTGCGCCTGCACCGGGTCGCGCAGGAGGTCGAACTTCATCTCCTTCAGGTAGGCCTCGACCTCGCGCGCCCCGTTCTTGGCCCAGCCGTAGGACCCGAACGCGAGGGCCGTCTTGCCGACCGGCTTTAAGCCCTTCCAGTAGGTCAGCACCGCGGCGACCTGCGGCATCAGCGTCTGGTTGAGCGTCGGCGAGCCCACGGCCACGCAGGCCGCCTCGAGCAGCTCGGTCGCCAGAACCGTGATGTTCGTC
>CAZJBP010000148.1:0-8507 GCA_964544115.1 uncultured Victivallales bacterium
GGGTCAGGGCCGACAGCCCCACGCGCAGCCGCGCGCCGGGCGGCTCGTTCATCTGGCCGAACACCAGCACGGTGTTCTTCAGCACCCCGGACTCCTTCATCTCGGTCCACAGGTCGTTGCCCTCGCGCGTGCGCTCCCCGACGCCGGCGAACACGGCGTGGCCGCCGTGCTCGGTGGTGATGTTGCGGATGAGCTCCATGATCAGCAGCGTCTTGCCGACGCCCGCGCCGCCGAAGAGCCCGACCTTGCCGCCGCGCGCGAACGGCGCCAGCAGGTCGATGGCCTTGATGCCCGTCTCGTAGAACGCGACCGCAGGCACCTGCTGGTCGAACGGAGGCGCGGCCTTGTGGATGGGCTCGAAGCGGACCCCGCCCAGCGGGCCGCCGCCGTCGATCGGGTCGCCCAGGAGGTTCAGCACGCGCCCCAGGCAGGGCTCGCCCACGGCAACGCGGATCGGTCCGCCGGTGTCCACGACGGCGGTTCCGCGCACCAGCCCGCGCGTGGCGGACATGGCGATGCAGCGCACGATGTTGTCGCCGAGATGGTCGGCCACCTCGAGCGTGATCCTGAGCTTCTGCCGCGGCTCGTCGATCCGCAGCGCGGTGCGGATGGCGGGCAGCTGCGGCCCGAAGAACTCCACGTCGACCACCGGGCCGACCACTCGCACGACGCGTCCATCCTCGCTCATATCAACCGCCTCCGCTGAGTTCGAGCATCTCCTCGGTGATGCTCTCCTGCCGCATCCGGCGAAACTGCATGCCCAGATCATCCAAGATCTCTGCCGCGTTCTCCGAAGCGCGCAGGGTGGCCTGCTGGCGCGCCGCCGATTCGGAGCCGAGGCTGTTCAGAAACGCCAGGCTGACCGACAGGTGCAGCCACTCGGACACGAGCCACTGCAGGATCACCTCGGCCGACGGCTCCAAGGCGGCAAGCCGCAGGTCGCTCGCCGGCTCCACCGCCGCGGCCGGCAGGCCGGGGAAGGCGCTCAGCGGCAGCACCTGCTCGACGACCACGCGCTGCACCAGAGCCGACTCGAACCGGTGGTAGAGCACGTGCACCTCGGCCACCTCGCCGGCCAGGAACTGTCCCACGGCCCGCGCCACCAGCTGCGCCATGGAGGTGTCCCTCATCGTGCGGCGGGGCTGCCGGCGGGTCATGACCAGCGGCAGTCCCGCGCGCCGCGCCCAGCGCACGATCACGCGGCCGTAGGCCGCAACCTGCACGTGGCCCTGCGTCGCCACGAAGCGCTGCGCCGCTTCGAGCAGCTCGGTGTTGAAGCCCCCGCACAGGCCGCGCTCGGTTCCGAACACGACCAGCAGCCGGCGGTCCCCCTCGGGCCGCTTCATCAGCGGGTGCTCGAAGGCGTCGGCCCGGGGGCCCACCTGGGCGAACAGCAGGCGCAGCGCGTCCATGTACCGGTTCACGCGCTCCAGGTCGCGGCGGTTCTGCTGCAGCTCCGCGGCGGCGACCATCTGCAGCGCCCGGGTGACCTTGTGCACCTGCTGCACGCCGCCGATGCGGCGTTTGACCTCTCTGAGTTCGACTGACATCGCACGGCGCTCCCGCCGGCCGCCCGCCGGCCCGGTCAGGCGGCGGAGCCGGGTTCCTCGCTATCGATTCCCTCGTCCGCGGCGGCGTCCACGTCCTCTTCCATCTGGCCGGTCGCGATGAACACGGACTTGAAGTGCCGCATGGCCTCCTCGACGCCCGCGGTCAGCTCGGGCGTGAAGTCCCCGGCCTCCAGGAGGCGGCGGCCCAGCTCGGCGTACGCGTCGGCGAGCAGCTCGGACCACTCGGCCTGGAAGCGCTGGATGTCGGAGACCGGCACGTCGTCCATGTGCCCCTGCACGGCGGCCCACAGCATGAACACCTGCCGGTCGGCGGGCAGCGGCGCGTGCGCCGGCTGCTTGAGCACCTCCACCAGCCGCTCGCCGCGTCGGATCTGGGACCGGGTGGCGGCATCCAGGTCGGTGGTCAGCCGCGCGAAGGACGCCACCTCGCGGTACTGGGCCAGGTCCAGCCGCAGCTTCAGCGCCACCTTCTTCATGGCCGGCAGCTGGGCGCGCCCGCCCACGCGGGAGACGCTCAGGCCCACGTTGATCGCCGGGCGGAAGCCCTGGTGGAAGAGTTCGCGCTCGAGGTAGATCTGGCCGTCGGTGATGGAGACGAGGTTGGTCGGGATGTAGGCCGAGAAGTCGCCCTGCTGGGTCTCGACGATCGGCAGCGCCGTCAGCGAGCCGCCGCCGCGCGCGGGGTGCAGGCGGCTGGCGCGCTCGAGCAGGCGGCTGTGCAGGTAGAAGATGTCGCCGGGAAAAGCCTCGCGGCCCGCGGGCCTGCGCAGCAGCAGCGAGATCTCGCGGTACGCCACGGCGTGCTTGGTCAGATCATCGTAGACGATCAGCGCGTCGCCTCCGGCGTCGCGGAAGAACTCGGCCATGGCGCAGCCGGCGAACGGGGCGATGTACTGCAGAGGGGCGGAATCGGAGGCCGAGGCGACGACCACGATGCAGTTCTCGAGCACCTTGTGCTCCTCAAGAGTGTGCACTAGGGCGGCCACGGTGGACATCTTCTGCCCGATGGCGACGTAGACGCAGCGCACATCGCCGGGCTTCTGGTTGAGGATGGCGTCGACGGCCACCGTGGTCTTGCCGGTCTGCCGGTCCCCGATGATCAGCTCGCGCTGGCCGCGGCCGATGGCGGTCATCGCATCGATGCTCTTGAGGCCCGTCTGCAGAGGGCGGCTGACGGACTGGCGGTCCACGACGCCCGGCGCGTCGCATTCGACCTCGCGCGACTGGGTCGTGACAACGGGCCCGCGGCCGTCGAGCGGCTGGCCCAGCGGGTTGACGACGCGGCCCAGCAGGGCCTCGCCGACCGGCACCTGCAGCACCTTGCCGGTGCGCCGGACTTCGTCGCCCTGCTCGATGCCGGCGTATTCTCCGAACACGATCGCGTTGACCTCGTCGCGGTCGAGGTTCATGGCCATGCCGAACACGCCGCCCGAAAACGCGAGCATCTCCTCGGCCATCGCACCCGGAAGACCGGACACGCGCACGATGCCGTCGCCCGCCTCGGTGACGCTGCCCACCTCCTCCGGCCCGAGCGCGACGGAGAATTCCCGGGCCTTGCGATCGAGGAGTTCAGCCAGCTCCCTCGTATCGATCTGGATACTGCGCATATGCCCGGAGGTTAGGCCGGGGCGGGGAAAGAAGAAAGCAGAAAGCGGAAAACTGAAAGCTGAAACTGGACACCGGTCACTGAGGACGGAACCCTGAGAACCGACTACAGGCCCCGCCCCAGCACGGCTCGGCGCATGGCGGCGATGTGGGCCGGCGTCGTTCCGCAGCAGCCGCCGATGAGGCGCGCGCCGGCCTCGACCAGGCGCGGCGCCTTGGCCGCCATCTGGGCGGGCGTCTCGCGGAAGACGGTGGCCCCGCCTTCCAGTTCGGGCATGCCGGCGTTGGGCATGGCCATGATCCAGGCGCCCGGGGCGGCGTCGCGCAGCCGGCGCACGATCTCGATCATGTGGTCGGGGCCGGTGCCGCAATTGGTTCCGAGGATGTCGGCTCCGGCCACCAGCATGGCCTCGGCGCAGCGCTCGGGCGTCACCCCCATCATGGTCGCGTAGCCCCCGCCGACCTGCGGATCGAAGGTGAAGCTGGCCACCACGACGAGCCGCGTATGGTCCTTGGCGGCGCGGACGGCCGCCGCGGCCTCCTCGGCGCCGGTCATGGTCTCCACGATCACGCAGTCCGCGCCGCCCGCCTCGAGCGCCGTCATCTGCGCGCGGAACGCCTCGTAGACGTCCTCCTCGCGTTCGTCGCCCAGCGGCTCCATGAACACGCCCGTCGGGCCGACGCTGCCGAGCACGTGCTGCGACCCGCCCGCCACGGCTCGTGCGACCGCGGCGGCGGCGCGGTTGATCTCCGCCACGCGGCCGGTCAGCCCGTAGTGGGCGAGCTTGTAGCGCGTTCCGCCGAACGAGTTGCACTCGACGATGTCGCTCCCGGCGTCGCGGTACAGGCGGTGGACCTCCTGGACCGCTGCCGGCTTGTCCACGCACCAGAGCTCCGGACATTCGCCCGGCTGCAGTCCCCTTGCCTGGAGCTGCGTGCCCATGGCGCCGTCACAGAACAGGATTTCGCCGTCGGCCAGGCGCTGAAGAATGGGTTTCATGGTCTCGCGCTCCTCCCGCCCGCTACGATGCAGGATGCGGGGCCTCGGATGCACGCCTATTTACCGGCGCGGCTAGCGCGCAATGAGGAGCGTGCCGCGTATGGGGGGCAGCTGCTCCACAAGCTGGAAGGCGGACAGCATGGGGGCCTGCCCCGCGGTCCACGGAGGGTCGTAGGTCCAGTTGCCGTGGTCGCCGAAGGTGTAGGTCGTGGTGCCGTCCGTGGCGTCGAGCGTCACCTGCACGATCCCCGGCGCGGCGAACGTTCCCAGGGAGTTAGTGGATGTGTATGACTTGGAGTGGGTCGTGTCTGTAACGGTGATCGAGCCGCCGGAGCCGAAGATGTACAGGTCGTACACGGGGCTGGCGCCGGTCAGAACGAGCTTGATGACTCCGTGGTTCTGGTTGAAGTCTATCCCGTTGTAGAGGACGTTGGTCAGGTTGCCCGTGGGGTCCGGGAAAGCGGATACAGGCGTCCCGTCGTAGCGCGACCCGGGCAGCGGCCCGCCGCCGGCATCAGAGGAAATGAACACGGTTCCCGCCAGGTTCCCGCGGCTGTCCCGGATCTCCTGGGTGTTGTTGCCTTCGTTTCCGCCCCATCCAAGGTTGTTCGCAATGTTGTTCCAATGGTCCTGCCCGTGCACAAAGTCGGAGGGCCCGAGATTTGACGGGCCGTGCGCGTATATGCCGTAATTCCCGCTTGCATCCGCAGCGTCGCCGTTGAGATTGACGCCGATCATCTTCTGCGCCTGAGCCGCCCCGGCGGCACACAGCAGAACCATGACCGACAAGAGAAGGCGGAGGAGGTGCCCGGTGGCTCGGTTCTCCCGATTCCCCCGTCCCGGTCTGGCCATTCTCCGCGGGATGCTCATAGGTCTGCCTCCTCTTCCGCGCCGCCGATCGAGCGAGCCCCGGCCGGGGGCTGCACCTCGAAGCCGCATGCCCAACAGGTCTTAGATTAGACCATGTCCTGGCCTGCTGCAATTCTTCTCCACATCGGCCTCGCGAGGGGATTGCTTTTGCGGGCGGGTGGGATTAGGATCCGGCCCACAGCGTGGTTGGAGGTTGCACCGGATGCGCGCGCTGTCTGGAGGTTGATGCGTTGGAAGAGGTCCCCGACATCCTGCCGCCGCGTGTGTCCCGGCTGAAGCCCGCCTTGGGGTTCCTGCTCCGGACGCTTCTGTTTGCCGCCCTGGCGTACGCCGTGTTCGGCTGGCTGTTCGTTCC
The DNA here is from genome assembly GCA_964544115.1 of uncultured Victivallales bacterium. Lineage (GTDB taxonomy): Bacteria > Verrucomicrobiota > Kiritimatiellia > UBA8416 > JADHWI01 > CAZJBP01. Next base: position 5,402 of record CAZJBP010000148.1, read on the forward strand.
CGTCCCGGTGCGGTCGACCGACATGATGCCGACCTACAAGCCGGGCGGCATGACCTTCTGCTTCCGGCCCGCCGTCTGGTTTGGAAAGCCCGACCGCGGCGATGTCGTGTTTGTGCCAGTGCCCGGCAGCCGTCGGCTGATACTGCTGCGGGTTGTGGCTGTGGCGGGTGACAGCGTCGGCTTCGCCGGGGGGCGCCTGGTGGTGAACGGCCGCTTCCTGAACGAGCCGTACGTGGCCTCCTCCTGCAACTGGACGCTGCCTCCGGTCGCGGTGCGTGAAAAGGCCGTCTTTGTGGTCGGGGACGACCGTTCGGCGCCGATGAATTCGATCCCGTTCGGTCAGGTCGACGTCTCTGCGATCGCGGGGGCGGCCGTCTGGTAAGCCTGTGCCTCCCGTGCCGCTGCGTGGCGGGTGGCCCTCGGAGGTCGGAACCCATGCCCTTTGAGCGGATACCCGGCGTGCCGGGGTTGGTGTACGTCCCCACGGACGCTGCGGGACAGGCCAAGAAACATCCCTGCCCCGACTGCCATGCCTGCCAGTGGTGCTCTGACAGCCGCTGCGCGGAGTGCCTTCAACGACGTCGAACGTGCCGGAAAGGGCCGGCCTGCCGGCGGGCACGAAAGAAGACGTCATGAGCGACACCGCATCCCCCATGTCTCAGCCCGCGGCGGCCGCCCCCCGCTGGCGTCGCCTGCTGCCGTGGGCCACCGTGGCCGCCGTGGCGCTGGCCGCGCACGCGGCCTTCGTGATCGAGAGCCACCGCGACATCGTGTTCCGCTTCCCGCTGATCGACGCGGCCACGTACCACCGGCTGGCCGTGCAACTGGCAGCGGGCGGCAGTTTCCCCGCCGACCCGTTCTGGCAGCCGCCGCTGTATCCGCTGCTACTGGCGGGCCTCTACCGGCTGGGGATTGCGTCGCTCCTGGCCGTACGGCTGGTCCACGGCCTGCTGACGGCGGGGACGGCGCTGATGACCACCGCGATCGCGCGGCGGCTGGCCGGCCCGCGCGCCGCCCTGGTGGCGGGGCTGCTGGTGGGCCTCAACGGGCCGCTGCTGTTCTTCTTCAGCCAGCTGCTTCCCGCCGGCCTGGCCGCCACGCTGCTGACCGCGGCGCTGCTGGCCGCCCTGCGGGCCCTCGAGCGGCCGACGGCGGGCCGTGTCGCCCTCTGCGGCGGGCTCCTCGGGGTGGCGGCGATCAACGTGCCCAACGCGCTCCTTGTGGCGCCGCTGGTGGCCGCGGCGCTGGTCTGGCGCCGGCCGGGCGCCGGAGCCCAGGCGTCGCCGCGCTCGCTCGGGCCTGGCGTCGCCGCCGGCCTGCTGGCGGCGACCGTCATCCTGCCGATCGTGCCGGTCACCGCGCGCAACGTGATCGTGTCCGGCCAGTTCGTGCCCATCTCGACCAACGGCGGGATCAACCTGTACATCGGCAACAACGCGCGCTGGCGCGAGACGGTGGCCATTCGCCCGGGGCTCGACTGGAACCGTCTGGTGGCCCAGCCGTTCCGCTATGGCGGCTGCCGGTCGGAGTCCGAGGCGGAGCGCTACTTCGTGCGCCGCGCGGTTTCCTATGCCGTGCATCACCCGCTGGCGTTTGCGGGCGGGCTGGCGGCGAAGGCCGGCTATCTCGGCCACTCGCTCGAGGTGCCGCGCAATCTCGACCTCTACACGATGCGGCGCCATTCGCGCGTGCTGGCCGCGCTGGTCTGGCGCGCGGGATCGTTCGGGTTCCCGTTCGCGGTGCTGGGGCCGCTGGCCGCGGTGGGGCTGCTGCTGACGGCGCGCCAAGGCCGGGCGCACGCGCTGGTGGCCGGCGCTGCGCTGCTCTACGCGGGCTCGGTTGTGCTGTTCTTTCCCGCTTCGCGCTACGCGGCGCCGGTGCTGCCGCTGCTGACGGTGCTGGCCGTGGCGGGGGTGGCCGAGACCGCGCGGCTGTGGCGCGACCGACGTCCGGCGCGGTTTGCCGTGCTGCTCGCGGTTCCGCTGGCGGCTGCCGCGTGCGCGCCCGTCCAACTGCCTACCGATGGCGTGAACTTCGAGTCCGAGCTGGAGACGGACGTTGGCATCGCGCTGCAGGTGCGCGGGCTCACGGCGCTGGCGATTGACCACTACGCTCGGGCGGCAAAGCTGGATCCCGCCAACGTCGAGGCCTGGTTCCACATGGGCACGGCGTACCGGGAGCAGAAGGTGCCGGACAAGGCCCTGCTATGCTACCGCGTCGCCCTGCGCACGCGCCCCGATCACAACCGCGCGATGAACGACCTGGCCGTCGTGCTGTTCGAGAAGGGCGAGAAGGAAGAGTCCGTCGCCTGGCTGCGCCGCTCTCTGCAGCTCGAGCCCGGCGACCGCAAGACCATGCGCAACCTCGCCGTGGGCCTGCTCACCCTCGGCCACCTCACCGAGGCCAATACGTGGCTGGAACGCGCGGGCGAAGAGCCGGTCACCGCCGCGCAACTCAAGCAGACCCTCGGCATCGCGCCGGTGGACTAGAGCTCCCCGAGGGCCTCCAGGTCGGCGAGATCCTTCCGCCGACCCGCTGCCAGCTTGTTTTGGATGTACTGCCGGCGGCCGAGAAAGTGGACAGGCACGTCCCCGAACAGGCCGGGCTCTTTCTGGGCGGCGGCCTCCTCCCAGGTAACGCCCGATATGGCTGTGATGAGGTCGATCCGGACCGGCGGCACGCCCAGTTGGATAACCATGTCCGGCTTCTGGAAGTCGTCAGCCGTCAGGTTCGGGAACTGGAATCCAAACTCGGCCAGAGCCGCCAGCACGCTCTGCGCGTTGTTAGAGGAGGGGCGAACAAGAATGTCCATATCGCCCGTGAAGCGCGGGGCGCCGTGGAAAGCCAGCGCATATGCGCCAACGACCACGTATTCAACCCCGTGTGCGTTGAACAACGCGAGCAAGTCTCTGAAGTCTTTGGGAACATCCATAGTACTGGCGTCGCAGGAATTCCACAGCGGCAATACGCTCCTCGACCGGCCGGGACAGCCAGAACTCCACATCCCTCGGTTCCGTCGACTCGCGCAGGCTATGTTTGACTATCGTCTTCTGCATCACGCAACAACCATAGCATACCACCCACAGGAATCCATCTCCGTTTGCCG
>CAZJBP010000149.1:0-8477 GCA_964544115.1 uncultured Victivallales bacterium
AGGTCAACAGCACGCAGGACAGGGCCATCGCCAGCGTCCCCGAGGTCGAATCGGTCGTGGGCAAAATCGGCCGCGCCGAGTCGGCGCTCGACCCCGCGCCCATCGGCATGATGGAGAGCATTATCATCCTCAAGCCCGAGGACCAGTGGCGCACGAACAAGGTCGAACGCGTCTTTTCCGACTGGCCCGCCTTCATCCGGATGCCGTTGGCGTGGATCTGGCCCGAAGAGCGCCGCATCACCAAGGGCGAGATTCTCGCCGAACTTCAGGAGAAGACGGCTATCCCCGGCGTACTGCCCACTTTCCTGCAGCCCATTCAGACGCGGTTGGTCATGCTCCAGACCGGCTTCCGCGCCATGATGGGGGTCAAGATCTTCGGGGCCGACCTCCGCGAGATCGAGCGCATCGGCCTCCAGATCGAGCAACTCCTCCGCGAGGTGCCTGGCGCGACGGACATCGTTGCCGACCGCATCGTCGGGAAGCCCTACATTCAGATCGAGATTGATCGCGACCGTATCGGACGCTACGGCGTCAACATCCGTGACGTCCAGGACGTCATTGAGATGGCCTTGGGTGGAATGAACCTGATGGAGTCGGTCGAGGGGCGCGAGCGGTACCCGATCCGCATCCGGCTGGCCCGTGACTTCCGCGAGGACTCTGAAGCGATCCAGCGGATCAGCGTGCCCACCTCCTCCGGCGCCCAGGTGCCGCTGGCCCAACTCGCAAGCATCACGACGGTCTTGGGGCCGCAGGAAATCAAGGGCGAACGGGGACTTCTGGTCGGGTACGTCACCATGAACACCCGCGAGCGCGACGAGGTGTCGGTCGTTAACGACGCTGAATCCTTGCTGCAGCAGGCGGTCAAGGACGGCCGCCTGAAACTCCCCGCCGGTTACTACTGGGAGTGGTCGGGGCAGTTCGAGAACCAGGTCCGCGCTACCGCCCGCATGAAACTCCTCGTCCCCATCACGCTGTTCATCATGTTCGTGATGCTCTACCTGGGTTTCAAGCGCTGGTGGATTGCCCCGGTGATCTTCTTCGGCGTGCTGGTATCTGCCTGCGGCGGATTCATCATGCTCGCCCTGTGGGGCGCTAACCTCTCGGTCGCCGTGTGGGTCGGGTTCCTGGTCCTCTTCGGCGTGGTTGACGACGACGGCGTAATCATCGCCACCTACTTGGAGGGAATCTTCAAGGACCGCACGTTCAAGTCCATCGCCGAGATCCGCGCGGCGGTCATCGACGCGGGCCTGAAGCGCATCCGGCCCTGCCTGATGACAATTGCCACGACGGTCTTCGGCCTCATGCCCATCTTCTGGGCCACCGGGCGCGGCGCGGACGTGATGAAGCCGATGGCGATCCCCTCGGTGGGCGGCATGGCGGTGAGCGTGATCACCCTGTTCATCGTGCCGTGCGTGTTCTGCGCGGTGGAGGAGTGGAAATGGAAGCGCTCCGCGCCGAGGCCGCCCTGTCCGTAGCCGCCACGCGCAGAGCGGATGACTCATTGCCTCACATGGCCCCGACCGCCTGCATGGCGATCTTCTCCCTTCGACATCTTCACGAACTCCCCATCTCGCGTCACGGCATATACCGAGGCTGGCTGTGCTGGACAGGTGAGAACCGTGGACAAAGCGCGATTGGTAGAGAAACTGGGGCGACTGTCTCCGGCGACAGCAGGCCGTGTCCTCGATGTCCTGATCAAAATGTTTCAGAAATGAAGCCCCAACGATCCGGTGCTGGGTGCGCCGCCAGCGCGCCGCCTCAGACCCGTGAACGCACCGCAAGCATTTCCGACCGCAAGGGGCCGGGGTTCACTGGTGGCTCACTGGCGGCTTGACGGTCTCTGTCGATCTGACTAGCGTCGTTTGCACCCCGACATGGATAAGGCACCCACGTATGAGCGGAAATTCGCCGCTGGCCCCGAACTGAAGACGTTTGCGCTGGAGTGGCTGCGGCACGCCTGCCTGCCCGAGCCCGACTACCCGGAAGCCGTGCTCTTCACGCTCTACTACGACACGCCCGGCCTGCGGTCCCTGGCCGAGAAGGCCGACGGCGATCATTCAAAGACCAAATACCGCCTGCGCTGGTATGAGCCCGACCGCTCGCCGGACCCGGACTCGCACTACGCCTTCTTCGAGATCAAGCGCAAGGCGGGGGACGGCCGGCGCAAGCAGCGGACGCGGATCATCGCCCGCCGCGAGACGCTGCGGGCCATGGACTTCGACGACCCGTGGTTTGGCTCGGTCCTGCGCGAGGCCGGCGAGGCCCTGGGGGTGCCGCTCGATCCCGGGCTGGCGCCCATGGTCCTGTTACGCTACCGTCGGCACCGCTTCATCTGCCCGTTCACGATGGCCAGCGTCAGCCTGGACTCCGAGATCGCGGTGGTGGCGCACAACCCGCGCCGGCTGGCGCTGCTGGCCCCGCGGGACGTACCGGCGACGGTGCTGGAGTTCAAGGATCTGAAGCGCGAGAACCCGGAGTGGATGAGCCCGCTGCTGGCGGCCGGCTTCATGCGGCGGGGCTTCTCCAAGTATGCGGAGTGCATCGGTCGGCTGACGTGGGAGGGATGAGGATGTTGACGCAGTTGCAGGCAACCAAATCGCTACAGGATCTGTCCGCGAAGCTCGACCCGACGATGTTCGTGGTCGCCCTGCTGGTGTCCCTGGCCTCCTCGATGGCGGCGAGCTGGATGTACACCCACTTTTGCGAGCGCAAGGGCACGGGCACCCAGATCAACCGGGCCTTCCCGCTGCTGGGGATCTCGGTGACGACGCTCTTCATCTGCGTGCAGATCTCGCTGCCGCTTTCACTGGGCCTCCTCGGCGCGCTCTCGATCATTCGCTTCCGCACCCCGGTCAAAGAGCCGGAGGAGACCGGCTTCATCCTGCTTGTCATCGCGGCGGCGATCACCTGCTCCACGTTCAACTTCCAGTTCCTGGGGATCCTCTTCGTGGTCGCCCTGCTCGCGCTGTACCTCCAGAACCGCCGGCAGGCGGGCTGGCGCGCGGCCGACGGCATTCTCGTCGTGACGCTCAGCGACGCCGACGCGGTGAAGCACCAGGGCGGGCTCGCGGACTGCCTGAGCCGCAACGCGCGGAGCGCCGCCCTGGAGAGTTCGACCAGCCGGGACGGCGTGACCAGCCTGCACTTCTCGTTCTGTGGGCTGCGGCTCGGGGCCGCGGAGGCTTCGTCTCTGCTGCGCCAGCAGGCCGACCTGTCGTCGGTGAACATCTTCTTCAACCGGCCCGGCTGAATGCGGGAGGCGGGAACGAACACCATGCGCGCCACCACTTGGAAAAGCCGGGCGAGGCTGGCGCTGGCGGTGGCGGCGCTGGGCGGGCTCATCGTCCTGCTCGGTAACGACCACCTGGTATTCCGGCACCTGCCGAAGCTGGAAACCCGGCCGCTGAACCAGATGGGGCGCCGGCTTGAGGCGCTCGGCCTCCAGGCGTACTGGCCGATGGATGACCGGGTCCTCGTCGAATACGTCCGCCGCGGGCCCATCGAGACCGACGGGACGCGTCGTGTGCCCGGCGTGTGCGGCGATGCACGCGAGATCCTGCCCGGGGAGCACGGCTACATCCGCAGCGACTTCCGGCTGGAGTCGCTCGGCTCCAATTTCACCGTGTCCTGCTGGCTGCGGTTTCCGTCGGCGGTTCCCGACCAGCACGTGCTCGGGTGCCTGCGGGTGCTGGACGGCAGGCTGGTGCCCGTGCTGCGCGAAGGCCCGCAGCCGCTCGCGTGGCCGATCGGCATCCGCGAGCGCTTCTTCCACGTCGCCTTCACGGTCGACGCCCACGCCGGCGTGGAGCGTCTCTACATCGACGGCGAGCGGGTCGCCGAAGCGCCTCTGAAGGTGGAGGCGCCGGCCTACGGCGGCGTGTGCTTCGGTCAGGACGAGCGGACGCCGCCGGCGGGGTTTACGCTGGACGAGGTCGCCCTGTGGAGCCGCGCGCTGTCGCCGGACGAGGTGCGCCAATCCAGCCGCCCGGTCCGCGGCCCGGGCGCTGCAGCCTTCGCGCTGCTGAGCGCGCAGCGGGCGCTGGGGCGCGGGCTGAACGACGCGGTGCACTCCCTGCTGCTGGCGAAGGACCTGTTCAACCCCCTCCTCTCGCCGCAGCGCGTAGCCCGCGCCGGGCTCCCGAACTACTCCCTGGTGCTGTCCAAGCGCGACATCAAGGCCTTCAACCGTTATCACAACCTGCGCGTGGACAACGGCCTCAACGGCCCCGGCGCCTCGGACGAACGCGGCGTCCAACTCGTGGCCGACGGGCGCCTGCTCACGGCGCGGATGAAAGTGGTCGGAAGTCCGCGGGTGTTCGCGCGCGGCGTCCCGAAACGGACGTTCATCGTCGAGGTCGAGGGCGAGGGCGACGAGGGTGGCGTGAGCGGCGGGCCGGTCGAGCGGTTCATCTTCCGCCCCCCGGAAGAGAGCCCGTTCCTGCTGGAAACGCTGGCGGGGGAGATGGCGCGTGCGTGCGCCATCCCCGTCGATGCGCCGGCGCTCTGCACGCTGGACCTCAACGGCGCGTCCGAAGGCGTGTTCCTGTGCGAACGCGTGTCGATGGACCCGGCCCTGATGTGGGTCGGCACGCCAGAGGGCTGGGTGCGATGCCTGGACCGCCTGCCCGTGTTCGGGCGCGAGGTGCTGCGGGGTTTCGACGACTTGGCGCGGCGCTATCGCTGGGCCCTGTGGAGCGACCGCCACAGCCCGTGGACGTCCGCCGAGATGCGGCAGGCGGTGCGCGACCAGCGTGACCTGCTGGCGCAGCACCTCGGGGAGCGCAAAGCAGAGCAGCGGTCGGATCGCGCGGTCGTCGACAAGGTGTGCGCCGCCCTGACCCCGCAGGTCTTCCTGGAGCGCAATCCAATGCCCGAGAGCGTGCTCAGCGACCTGGACTTCTCGGTCCGGCAGATCAACGGCGCGGAGGTCACCTTCACGAGCCTTACGCCCGAGGCCCTGGACGACCGCGGGCACATCGTGCGCGGCGCCGAGCCCCGGCCCGCGGCCGTAAGGGTGGCCGTGCGGTGCGGTCAGGTCGAGGGCGCGGTCACGCTGAACTTTACGCTTGCCGGTGCCGGCCAGCGTCTGCCCATTCTGACGGTGAAGGTGGCGGGGGCCGTCAGCGAACACGTGCCGGCCCTGTGCCTGACGCGCCTTGTCGAGGCAAACGGCCGCGCGGGTGAGGTGCGCGAGGGCGAGATCCATATCCGCGGCAACACCGCGCGGGTCAAGACGGTGAAGCACTACTACGAGATCGAGTACGCCAAGCCGCACGGCGTCGCCGGCTTGGTTGAGTCGCGTCACCTCCTGCTGACCTCGATGTACCGCGACCCCGCGCTGATGCGCGAGAAGCTCGCGTACGATCTCTTCCGCAGCTTCTCGCGGCCGGGACAGCCGCGCTACGCGCCGCACCTGCGCCTGATCGAACTCGTGGTTAACGGCGAATACGCCGGCGCGTACGCGATGACCGATCGCGTCGACGCGGACCTCCTGGGGTTTGGCGCTGGAGACGCCGATCCCGACACGCCGCCCGTGCTCTACAAGGCCGTGGGCGCAACGGCGAACTTCCGCGCCATCACCCGCGACGCGTATATTCAAAAGGTGCCGCGCTGGAGGGATGTGCCTTACTGGGGGCCGTACGACGAGCTGATGACCTTCATCGGCACGTCCGACACCAACACGTTCCGGGCTCGGGTCGAACAGGTGATTGACGTCGACAACGCGATCGATGTCGAATTGCTCCTGAGCCTGACCTGCAACGCGGAGGGCTGCAACTTCAACCTCTTTATCGGGCGCAGGGGCGGGCCGGGCGAGCGTTTCTTTATCGTGCCGTGGGACTACGACATGACGTTCTGGTGGGAGATCAAACCCACGAACTACCTGATCGAGCGGCTGCACACGGACCTGCCGGAGTACCTGCCGCGCCTCAAGGCCCGCTGGCAGGAGCTGCGGTCCGACGTGCTGTCGGATGCGGCGGTCAATGCCCGCATCGACGAGATGGACGCGCTGCTCAACGGCGGGGCCGCCGAACGGAACTATCGCCTGTGGCCTCTGCGCGATCCGAAGATCAGCCACGAGCGCGAGGTGCAGATCCTTCGCGGTTGGGTGAACCAGCGCCTGCAGCGGATGGACCGCAACATGGCCGGTATCAAGCCCGTTGCGACTTCTCGCCCTTGATTCAGAACGGCAGTTCCGATTGTTCTGGCGACTGGGGTTTCTTCCTTCGCTTCCGCGGAGGCCGTGCGCCCGACATCCGTTCGAGATCGGCAATCATGGCCTTCATATCCCGAAGCACCCAGGACATCCGGTACCGGTCTGAATCGAGCCACCGACGAATTCGACTGGTGAATCCCGGCGTGTGGCCGTGCTTCGTGAAGTTCCACGCCGGGTCCGTCTTGGCGTCGCGCAGTTCGTCGCGCAGAGCCTGCGCCTGGTTCCGAAGGTCCCTGATCAACCGGCGAATCAGCGATACGGCGCTGGTGGGTCCCACCGAGGCCGTGCCGGCCTCGCAGTGTGCCAGCACCTTCTGCAAGGCATGCAGGTCGCCGCGCTTGTATGCCGCCTGCGCGTCATGCCAGAGCTCCTTCTCCACGTCGCTGAACGATCCGCTGCGATCGGGATGCAGTCGCCGCACGATGGAGCGGTAGGCCTCCTTCAGGGACACATCCTCCCGCGGGGCGCCTGGTGCGGAGCGTGAACCTACGTGCCGATGAAAGCCGGCCATGTCCTCAACAAAGGCGCGGAACGCATCTTCCATGTCGTCGTCGAACGCCTCGTCGAACTCATCGTCCGGCCCGCACCCGTCCTCCTCGTCGACGCCGAAGGGGTCGCGCTCGCCGGGCTTTCGCGCCTCGCGTTCACGTCGGAGCCGCTCTTCAAAGGCTCGGTCCTCGGCCTCCGCCGCGTCCGGGTTGGCTCGCCGCCACAGCGTCTTGCGGTAGGCGGCGCCGTCGGAGAGGCGGAACCGCGTCGCCACGTCCCCAACTTCCAGCAGCAGCGATCGCTTCTCGTCGATCGCCTGCTGGATCTCGCGCTGTTGCGTCAGCTCCGCGCCGAACTGCCCATGCAGCCAGCTGCGGAACCCAGGCACGTCATGCTCGCGGAATGTGTTCAGATCGCGTCTAAGCTTCTCAACGTTCTTCCCTGCCTTCCGGTATGCCCGCAGTGTCTCATCGCGGATCGCGCCCGTATCGAGGGCCACCAGGCGACGGTCGCGGCTGGGTTTGACGGTGACAGATGGACGACGTTTCGGTCGCCTCCTGCGATGGGGGCCGGCACCACGTGGCAGAGAGTCCATGGATGGGTGCATGGGGGCAGAACGCTGGCAAAATCCAGGACCTCAAGCAAGTTCAGATCACATGCGCCGTTGTGGCGCATGGGGTCAGGATGACACGGTCATGGCGGTCGGCATCAGGAAGCATGTTAGCAGTATCACACTGCTATGTAATTGGATAGAACTGACACAGCGATTCTAATGTCCATGGCACGAATGCTGCGTTAACATTGACCGACAGGGCGACGCTTGCTATCTGCGGCACGCGGAAGTGCTGACGAATGATGGCGGAGGTGCATCATGCCGATGGACATGAACAAGTTGACTCAAAAAGCTCAGGAGGCGGTTCAGTCGGCGCATGCGCTGGCGCTGAAGCATGGGCACCAGGAGCTCGAGGGCGAGCACCTCCTTCTTTCCCTCATGGATCAGGAACAGGGGCTGGTGCCGCGGGTGCTCGAGCGTCTCGGGGTGGCGGTGGCCACGATCAAGGCGCGCTTAGAGGAAGAGCTTTCGCGGCGACCGAAGGTGTCGGGGCAGGATGCCAGCCAGGTCTATGCGTCGCGCCGGTTCAGCGCGCTGCTGGTCAAGGCGGGCGAGGAGGCCAAGCGTCTGCGCGACGAGTATGTGTCCGTGGAGCATCTGCTCCTGGCCTTTGCCGACGAGGGGCGGTCGACGGCGGCGGGAAACATCCTTGCCGAGGCCGGGGTGGACCGGCAGGGCGTTCTGGAACAACTCCAGGCAGTCCGCGGAAACCAGCGCGTGACGACGGACAATCCGGAAGGGCAGTACGAGGCCCTGAAGAAGTACGGCGTGGACCTGGTCGATCTGGCGCGCCAGGGGAAGCTCGACCCGGTGATCGGGCGCGACACGGAGATCCGCAGCGTCATCCGCATCCTCTCACGCAAGACCAAGAACAACCCGGTCCTGATCGGCGAGCCGGGCGTCGGCAAGACGGCCATCGTCGAGGGGCTGGCCCATCGCATTGTCCGCGGCGACGTGCCGGAGGGGCTGAAAGACCGTACGATCTTCGCCCTCGACATGACCGCGCTGATGGCCGGCGCGAAGTACCGCGGCGAGTTCGAGGAGCGCCTGAAGGCCGTGCTTAACGAGGTCAAGGCGTCCGAGGGCCGTACGCTCATGTTCATCGACGAGGTGCACACCGTGGTCGGCGCCGGCCGCACGTAGGGCTCGACCGACGCGGGC